>DATMWV010000149.1:0-2629 GCA_035562195.1 Thermoplasmatota archaeon | reverse complement strand
CGGCACAAGGACCAGTGACCGTCCATGTGTACATGGTTGTACCCAACGAGAAGAACGCAGAGTTTCAAGGAAACATCACCGTCGTCAATAAGGAAAACAGTAGTGATTATTGCATAATTCCGGTCACCCTTACCACACCGTTTAACCAAAACATTGAACAGCATTGGTTCCTTGCCAGACTACTTGTGCGATTTCCACATGCATTCCCAATACTTCGGTATCTCATGGGATTCTAACTTCACCTCTTTTTTTTTTCTTTTTTTGTTTTTCGCACCAAAGGACAAATCGTGTTAATGCTTTTCCTTTTGTTTTTTAGGATCGACAAAATATTGGAGGGGCATTAAATCTCTAACAATCAATACCCAGGAATATTTTCTGCCAGATCTTCACGTCTCCCATCCTAGGGTTCTGAAGTCGTGGCATGTAATCCTGACGGAGCTTTATTTTTTATCATAACAGTATCAATCCTTTTTTCCTACTTCTTGATTTGCGTTACAAATAGTTTTATGGATAATGATGTTATCCGTTTGTTCTATGTGGCAGGATAGTGTCATTGCTCTTGTTGGACTGTCGTTTGGCTTTATGCTCTTCCCGCAATTACGAGATGTTATTCGTGGCAAATCGGTTAATGTGTATACCGCAGGACTTACAACAGCTGGATTGTACATCCTGGCAATAACGTTTTTTACACTTGATATGTTGATCACAGTTATTGCAGAGATTTTTTCAGGTACGGTTTGGCTTTTATTGTTTCTCTTCTCTTCAATAAACAAAAGAAAAACGAAATAGACTCGCCCTCGGGTTTTATTTATTTTATAAATCTCTTGAGAAGTACCTTGGCAACCCGCGGATCAGCATTTTTCTTCAACAGCTCCGGTGACGTCAAAATACCGTACTCTAACGCAGAATGACAGTGACATGTTCTCGTATACCGTATCTTCGGAATGAATTTTTTAATGATGTTAGCAATGTTCGTATCATTCTTTTTCAGATTCTCAACAACCGAAGCAACACTCACATCCTTTTCGCCTTCATACCAACAATCGTAATCAGTCACCGTAAGAATTCCACAGAGGCACATCTCAGCTTCACGAGCAAGCTTTGCCTCAGGTGCAAGTGTCATCCCCACCACATCAACATCCCAACTTCGATAGAGGTTAGACTCAGCTCTGGTTGAAAACTGTGGGCCCTCAATACAAATATACGACCCATGATGAACACGGACTCCTTCACTGCTGGCAACATCAAACGCAAGATCGGAAAGTGTGTTACAAAACGGGTCAGCGAAACCAACATGGGCAACGATTCCTTCATCAAAAAACGTTGTACTTCTTTTAAAACTCCGATCAATTAGTTGATCAGCAATTACAAAATCACAGGGTTTTAACTCCTTTTTTAGACTCCCGACCGCAGCAGTCGAAATCAGATACTCAACACCAAGTTCTTTGAACGCAAAAATATTTGCACGATAATTCACCTTATGAGGTGCAAGCGTATGACTTTTTCCATGACGTGGTAAAAACGCTATCTCAATACCATCAATTGTCCCTAACGTGATTTTATCTGATGGTTTTCCAAACGGTGTATCAACTGATTGCTCCTGCCTATCATCAATGATACCCATTTTATAAAGTCCGCTTCCACCGATAATTCCTATTTTTACCGACATACATCTTCTGAACAGAAAACCCTAAAAAAAGTTTTCTATGAATGTTAAAGTATATGTAGGAGAATTACATATGAGGCGACTAGAAAATATGACGGAATCCATTAAATCAAAAATCAGAACAATCCCTGATTGGCCAAAAAAGAATATTATGTTTCGAGATATTACGACTCTTCTCAAGAGTCCAGATGGACTTAAAGAAACTGTTGACCTGTTGTATAGTAGATACGCCGATAAGAAAATCGATAAAGTCGTCGGCATTGAATCCCGGGGTTTTATTCTCGCTGCTCCTCTTGCGTATCGCTTAGGATGCGGTTTTGTACCGGTACGAAAACCAGGGAAATTACCAGCAGAATGCGAGTCTGAGGAATATTCATTGGAATACGGCAAAGACAAAATCGAGATACATAAGGATGCCATTAACAAAGGGGACAAAGTGTTAATCGTTGATGATCTGCTTGCGACTGGTGGAACAATGAATGCAGCAAGAAACCTTGTTAAAAAATTACATGGTGATATTGTTGAATGTGCCTGTGTCGTTGAGTTGCCAGAGTTAAAAGGTAGAGAGAAAATCAAAGGAGAAAAAATTTTCAGTATTGTGAAGTTTGAAGGAGAATAGATAAAAATGGAAACGTATAGTTGGCTAGAGACAACGAATGGAAAGGAGCTTTTAGTTTTTGCTGAAGAACTCAAAGAAAAATTTAACAATCTGAGCATTGGAGAATCTTCTGCGATGCTAGGTAGTGCAATGGCTGCATCGATGCGGCGTAAGGCAATAGAACTTGACATTTCTCCAGATGAAGCAATTGATTTTTACTTTTATACCGTGATGAATAAAAATATGACACAAAAAAAATAGGATTTTTAGGTGTCTAATATTTTATTAGTAAATTGATGTTCGAATGCCGACGGGCGCATAACCTTTTTTCCTTGTCGAATGTGCATAAAAAATTTCATTAATTT
>DATMWV010000148.1:0-12067 GCA_035562195.1 Thermoplasmatota archaeon | reverse complement strand
TCAAAGGTGGTTCGATCGCGGAACTCCTGTTGTTTGCCTTTGTTCCATTGATTCACCGGGCGTATGTACCCAACGACCCTGGAGTAGATTTCACATTCCGTGGTCTTTTGTGCCGCCTGACAGGTCGGGCAGAGCTGATGCTCACCAGCGATGTACCCATGGTCAGGGCAGACGCTGAACGTCGGGGTGATCGTATAATAGGGGAGCTCGTAGTTCTCTGCGACCTTCCGGACAAGGTTCTTCGTCGCAGTCGGTGATGGTTCCTCCTCACCAAGGAAGATATGTAGTACTGTACCGCCAGTGTATTTGGTCTGGAGGGAATCCTGTAAATCAAGGGCTTCGAACACATCGGTGGTGAAACCGACCGGGAGCTGCGTGGAGTTTGTGTAGTACGGTTGGACGTCCCTGCCTCGGTTCTGGGCGTAAATCTCCTGGTTGTAGGTGCGGATATCCGGGAAATGTTTCTTGTCAAGTCGTGCGAGACGATAACTTGTTCCTTCGCCTGGTGTTGCCTCAAGGTTGAAGATGTTGCCGGTTTCCCCTTGGTATTCTAATATGCGTGTACGCATGAAGTCAAGGACTTTCTCAGCAAACGCCTTCCCCTCAGGTTCAGCAATGCTTTTGTTCATGAAGTTGAGTAGTGCATCGTTCATGCCGATAAGGCCAATGGTGGAAAAATGATTCTTCCAGTACTCTCCAAACATGTTCTTCACATCAGAAAGATAGAATCGTGAGTACGGATGTAGTCCGCTTGCCGTGAGGTTCTCGATGAGGTCTCGTTTGATCTCCAGGCTCTGTCTGGCAAGCATCATCAGTTTGTCGAGTCGTTCGAAAAAATCAGTATCGTCTTTCGCCAGGTACGCGAGTCGTGGCATGTTGAGGGTGACGACACCTATCGATCCTGTCTTGGGGTTTGCCCCGAACAGTCCGCCACCTCGTTTTTGAAGCTCTCGATTGTCCAACCGCAAACGGCAGCACATGCTTCGGGCATCTTCTGGTTTCATGTCGCTGTTGATGAAGTTGGAGAAATAGGGTATGCCGTATTTCGCAGTCATATCCCAGAGTGGCGCAAGTCCGTCGTTGTTCCAGTTGAAATCCTTCGTGATATTGTAGGTTGGGATCGGGAATGTGAAGGGTCGTCCTTTTGCATCCCCGTCATGCATGATTTCTGCGAACGCATGGTTGATCATGTCCATTTCTTCTGTGTATTCGCTGTAGTTGTTATCTGTAGGATTCCCACCGATGATGGCTGGTTCATTGATCAAGTAACTAGGTACGGTAAGATCCATGGTGATGTTGGTAAACGGACTTTGGAATCCAACTCTGGTGGGGACGTTCATGTTGAAAAGGAATTTTTGCATTTCTTGTTTTACATTATCGTACTGCAGATCGTCCTTTGCGATGAACGGAGCGAGTAACGAGTCGAAATTTGAGAGTGCTTGTGCTCCTGCTGCTTCACCCTGGAGGGTGTACAGATAATTGACGATCTGCATTAGTGCTGTGCTGAAGTGTTTGGCTGGTTTGCTTTCGATTTTCCCAGAGACACCTTTGAAGCCCAGGAGTAATAAATCTTGTAAATCCCATCCCACGCAATATGCACCAAGGGTTCCAAGGTCATGAATATGGTAGTCCCCCCTGGTATGCGCATCTCCGATTTCGGGAGGATAAATTTTATTGAGCCAGTAATGAGAAACGATGCTCTCTGTCGCATAGACATTAAGTCCCTGTAGAGAATAGCTCATATTACTGTTCTCGTTGACCTTCCAGTCAAGCATGTTGAGGTAGTCGTCGACCACATCAATGTCTTTAAGCAAGCCTCCGATCTCTCGCATGTCCTGGTGTTGTTTTCTGTAGAGGATGAATGCCTTTGCTGTCTTTGCATGTCCATCTTCGATGAGGATTTTTTCGACGACATCCTGGACTTGTTCAACGGTTGGTATTTCACTGCGTTTGAGTTCTTTTTCTAAAATGTCAAGGACTTTATCAGTGAGTTCTGCGGCTCGTTTGTAGTCTTTTCCACCGACTGCCTGGGCGGCTTTCCAGATGGCCTCTGTGATTCTCACGGGGTTGAAATCAACGATTTTTCCGTCTCGTTTTTTTATCTTTCGTATCATGTGTATCTCTCCTTCTCGTTTTATTTTTCTATGAGATTTTTAACCTCTTTTTCAAAGCTGGTAACATCAGTGAATTGGCGGTAGACTGATGCGAATCTGATGTAGGCGACTTGGTCGACTTCTTTTAACGCGTCCATGACGTATTCGCCGATGAGTTTGGTTTCGATTTCTTCTTTTCCTGTGCGTCTGATCTTTTCTTCCACCCCGTCGATCATTTCTTCGATTTTTTCGTGGCTGATCGGGCGTTTTTCGAGTGCTTTTTCCATGCCGTTTCTGATTTTACAGCGGTCGAATCGCTCTCGTCTGCCGTCTTTTTTTATGACGAACAGGGGCACCATTTCGATGTATTCGTAGGTCGTGAATCGCTTGTTGCAGCTGAGACATTCTCGTCGTCTGCGGATGGATCCTCCGGTATCGCGCGAGTCGGTAACTTTCGTTTCAATATGGTTACAATAGGGGCAATTCATCTCCCATCACCAGATACAATATATGGTATAGCTAAAAAAATATGCTACAAACTGTAGTATGATTCGATGGTTTTTAAGCCTTTTCATTTTGTTAAAATAATATGATTTTCTTCCGTCTGATTTATTAACAAAAGTCACTGTGACATGTTAGAGTGTGACGGATTTTACATGCGAAATTGCGTGCTGTACAAGTTCATCGATGTTGATTTTCTGCTCCTCGGCAAGGATCTGCTCTAAACGAGCTTGCGTCGACGGTTTCACAGGCACAGCAGCGCATCCGTCCGCGGGTGCGATGGAAAGATCAAAGGTCCCGATCTGTTTTGCAATTTTAATGGTATCTTCTTTGTCAAATCCGATCAATGGTCTAAGGATAGGGATACTGACTGCTTGTTCAACGACGCGAAGATTCTGTAACGTCTGCGATGCGACCTGCCCCAGGGAATCACCCATCACGATTGCATCTGCACCTTCTTTTTGTGCAATCGCTTCTGCGTAGCGCAGCATCATCCGTTTACACACCACGCAGGTATATTTATTGTTACACTGCATCTGATAAGCTGCAAGGGTTGGTCCATGGGGAAGGAGCAACACAGTGATTTTTGATGGAATGAATTTTTTCAAATACTTTGCGAGTGCGATGAATTTTTCTATTTCACGGTCATCGGTGAACGGACGGTTATCTGCATGAAGCAAAATGAGTTCGTCTGCTTTTTTTGATAGCAGGTATGTTGCCACCGGCGAATCAATTCCACTGGAAATCAATGCGACAAGTTTCATGCAGTCTCCTCTTCGACGTAATCTAGGTATTCTTTCAGGCCACCAACAGGGGGAAACACGATGATTTCTGGGACTTCATAAGGATGCAGGGAGCGGATTTTCTGAATTGTTTTTTGAACGTTTCGCTCCGAGGTTTTCGCAAGCAGGACGCATTCGTTTGCCTCCTCGATTTTCCCTTGCCAGCGGTAGATCGATTCTATTTTTGGGATGATATGGACACAGGCGACAAGTTTTTCTTTTACCAGAGAGCGGGCGATGGTTTTTGCAGTGTCCAAAGTATCAGTTGTTGAATAGATAACAGAAACCATAATCGCACCAATGGAGAAGAAGATTTTAAGAGTTTGCTTTCAGGAGATATGATTTCATTTGAAGGTTCACTACAACCTTACTTATTTCTTTGGGACTTCCATAAAATAAATGACTACTACAAGCACAATCACTACACCCAAATCCTGGAATACCCGGAAAAGTCCTCTCGAACACTCGAGCAACCCTGCATTCATCTCTTCGATTACTTTCTTTATAAAAAATGTCAACAATCTCTGTGGAAGGAAGAAGATAATCAATATGCCAATGGATCTTCTTTTGTTTCCGCAGATGTCGTTCAATCCGTTGCTCTAGTCCATTTAACGCAGAACCAACGTAGACGTAGTATCCTTGCTGAAAATGAACGAACCTATGTTTTCCAACCATAACTGAAGTATTTTTTGGGAGTTCCATGACAAGAAGGTAAACCCCTTTCATTAGAAGGATATGAGCATAGGTTCTTATAAGACCGATTCTGATTCCTCCTCCAATGGCAACCCATAATCCTGAGTTCATCTCCATTGAATCCCTTTCTGATGCAAAAAAAGAAATCAAAAAGATAGGAAGCGATCCAAAGAGCCTGGACATCATGGCTCCCAAAGCGGTTTTTAAGGTCATTAAACTAGAACAGGTGACACTGCAGGACGCGATCATCATCAAACAAGACATGCTTTCCCTTGGAGGGGAGGTTGCAGTCCCACGCGAAGCATTCCAGCTAGAGAAAAATCCTGCAGCTATTTTAATCATGGGGACGGTGACCCAACTCCAAGAGTTAGTGGAGAAGCTGCACCGTCATTACCCACGAATCCAGGCACTCGCTGCTGAACTTGCTTTATTATTAGAAAAAATCTCCTAAGCAAGCAGGTCCCAAAAAAGACATTAACTCATAGATGATTCTAGGTGGGAAGCCCTATGGAAAACCCTGTCTGTCCCCTTGATTTTCGCTATGGGAGAAAAGAGATAAAAGACGTCTTTGGCGAGACAAGCAAACTCCAATATCTTTTAAATGTCGAAGCAGCACTTGCGCGTGCTCATGCCACTGTTGGGAACATCTCAAAGAAAGCAGCAGATGAAATATCAAAGAAAGCAACAGTGAAATACGTCACGGTAAAACGAGTCAATGAAATCGAAAAAGAGACCAGACATGACATCATGGCAGTCACGAAAGCATTAAGTGAACTCTGCAGCGGTGATGCAGGAAAATACGTCCATCTTGGTGCAACCAGTTACGATATCGTGGATACCGCAAATGCCTTACAATTTGCTGCAGCAACTGATCTTATCAAAGCACAGGTACGCGAGCTGCGGGTAACCCTTGTTGGTCTTGCGAAGGAATACAAAAACACGATCATGGCAGGACGAACCCATGGACAGTTCTCGATCCCAATCACCTTTGGTTTGAAGATGGCAGTCTACGCCATGGAAGTCGACCGACATCTGGAACGTCTGCATGAATGCAAATCACGTCTCCTGGTCGGTAAGATGTCTGGTGCGGTCGGCTCTGGGGCAGCAATGGGCAAGCATGCCTTGAAAATCCAGGAGTTAGTCATGGCTGACCTCAAACTCGGAACAGAGGAGGCAGCCACCCAGATCGTCGGCCGTGACCGCTACATCGAGTTACTCTCTGTGTTAGCAAATGTTGCAAGCAGCATGGAGAAGTTCGCAACAGAAATCCGCAATCTCCAACGCAGTGAGATCGGTGAGGTCTCAGAAGCGTTCGAAGCAAAAAAACAGGTTGGATCTTCTACGATGCCGCAGAAGCGAAACCCGATCCTCTGTGAGCAGGTCTGCGGCATCGCCCGTGTCATCAGAAGCTTCATCATCCCAGCCTATGAGAACGCGATCCAATGGCATGAACGAGACCTGTGCAACTCCTCATCAGAACGATTTATCCTACCGCATTCCCTGATAATGACGGATTGGATTGTGTTTCAGATGAACAAGGTGTTCAAAAATCTGCAGGTGAACCCGGAGAGGATGCGACAGAACCTGGAGAACTCAAAAGGACTCCCGATGGCAGAAGCAGTCATGACGAAACTGGTCGAGAAAGGCATGGGCCGAGGGGATGCCCATGAACTAGTTAGAACATGCTCCTTGAAAGCAGTCAGCGACGACAAACAACTCCTTTCTGTGTTACTTGAGAACCCCAAGGTGGTAAAACTCCTCAAGAAGAAAGAACTTGAAGAGGTCATGAACCCCCGGAATTATCTTGGCGTCTCGGATAAAATCGTTGATCAAGTGGTTAAGAAACTCACGCGATAGAAAGAAGGTGTATTTCCATGGATAAACTTGAAAGACTCATTGCAAACACCCAAGAAATCGTCACCATCGAAGAACTCAAAACAGTGCTGGACAAACCAAACCCGAAAGCATACATCGGATTTGAACCATCAGGAGTGGTGCATCTCGGCTGGAAGATCTGCACAAACAAGATAAAGGATTTTATCGCCTGCGGGTTTGATTTTACGGTGTTGCTTGCGGATTGGCATGCGTACATCAACGATAAACTCGGAGGAGACCTTGAGAAAATAAAGCTCTGCGGTCGGTACATGCAGGATTGTTTCGCAGCGATGGGGATCGACACCAGCAAGGTACGGTTCGTCTATGCAAGCGATTATGTCAACGACGCAAACTACTGGGAGCTGGTGTTGAAAACATCAAAAGCAACGTCGGTCGCCAGAGTGAAACGTGCCATGGACATCATGGGACGTGGAGAGGAAGAAGCAGAAAAGGATCTGTCAAAATTGTTTTACCCAGCAATGCAGGTTTCCGATATTTTCTATCTTCAACTGGATGTCGCCTATGGGGGAACCGACCAACGGCACGCGCATATGCTTGCCCGTGATGTAGCAAAAAAGATAGGACGAACCGCTCCGGTCGCAATGCACACACCGTTGTTAACAAGCTTGCAGGCAGACGGGCGCATGAACCCTATCGAAGCGAAAATGAGCAAAAGCAAACCAGACACCATGATCTCGATACACGACCCACCAGAGGTAGTAAAAAAGAAACTTAGCAAGGCGTACTGCCCGGAGAAGCAAATCGAGGGAAACCCGGTTCTGGAGGTCTGTAAGTATGTCATCTTCCCAGACCTGGAGGGAAAACCGTTCATGATCGAGCGGCCTGAGAAATTCGGAGGGAATCTACAGTTTACGTCATATGAGGAGCTTGCGAACGCATTCGCAGCAGGACTCCACCCGCTGGACCTGAAGAACGCGACCGCCCAACACATCAATAACATCCTTGAACCGGTTCATGCGTTCTTTGAGAAGCACCCAGAGAATCTCCAGAAGATGAAAACAGCAGGAATTCTCCAATAACAATATTGGTTTTCCCTAGGAAAAAAAATGATGAGAGAAGGAATACTTACCTTCCTTCGTTGCACGGCTCGTACAGGTTTAACGCCGGGTCACCAAACAGGATGTATTCCTGGAAGCTGACATATTTTGATTCCATCATCGGACTTAATCCTCTGGCTGCAGTTGTTTTGTACAGATCAGCATAGTTGTTCTTCGCCAGCTCAAGGTCTAACAATGCGTCCCCTGTGTAAATATTGAGTGGAGGCGACCACCATAGCAACCAGTCCGCATCTCCCGGTAAATAGCTGTTTTTCGCATCTCGGAACGCCATTCCGATACTACAGTTGAGTTGCTTCATATTGATACAGAGGTCTTCATAGAGTTTCTCCCCGAAATGCGCATCCGGGAAGATCCCTCTTTTCCACTGGCTCTTCGCTTTGATGTATTTCAGATAGGTTTGGATGGGGAAATCATATTTTGTATTCTTCGGCTCAAGATACCCACCGCCAATATTTGAACCAGTCGGGGCGGCAATAAGAGACGCCACTCCTGCATGTATCAAGGATTGGCCAATATTCGTTCGTGAATACTGTCCATCAAGTTTCCCACAGATGCAGCTTTCCAACCACATAAATGAAGGGCCCAGTTTCATATTTGATACTGTCCGTGTGGTGTAATCACCCACCGTGCTTAAGTCACCGCCAGGACCGATGAAACCACCACCAATTGGTACTAACGTCTGTGTTAATAATGATTTTATAATCGGGCCACCAAGTCCTGATGCGACGATATCATTCCCAGCCACACCAAATTGGAATTGATTTCCATGACCATTGACAAACAAAAAGTTGCTTGTCTCAAAGATATCCCCGCCTTTCACGTTCCCTTCGCCTACGAGTCTTCGGATCTGCCATTTTTGAAAGAGAAGCCTGTTGACAAGGTTGTTGGTTTTAATTTTGTTTAACGTCTCTTCACTCAATCCCTTTGCCATACCCTCTTCATATAAGGCTCCTTGCAAGGTGAACCCTAAGGGTTCAACAATGTCATAGGAAGCTCGTTTGTAGGTCATCTCAGCATATCCTGTGAACGCTTTCATGGGTTCTCCCCGTTTAATCGTTTTGAGTATGTCACCAAAGATGAGATATCTGACTAATGGTTTTTGGAAATCCTGTCCACCCCCAACGACAAGACCAAAGTTTTCTTTCCATGTGCTCAAATCGCTTGTCAGTTCCTTGTAGAACACGCTTCTGAGAATCAATGCATCTGCATCCTGAGCATCCCAACCAGTGATACGGCCGACGATGTTTTCAATATAGGGGTATTTCTCTTCTGTGTCGCTGTAGATATCATTTGCCATATTGGACCAATCATACTGTATCGGATCGATATTACCGTAGAGAACATCACTGGGGGTTCCACCACCGCTGTAGTATGGGGTGTCATCGACGCCATCTCCATCAAGGTCTCCGATAGGTTCCACATGATTTTGATAGATGTAATTCGGAAGAACAGTCCCATCACCCACTAACGCAATATACACACCAGAATTATTCACATAATAATCCCGTAATGTTTTGATATCTCGATCATCCTCAAGGGTAATCCCTGCGATATACGCAAGAAGGCTATTCAAAGGATCATGGATCTCATCGAAAAAATGTTTATTTGAGATTGGTACGAGTTTTGGATTCTTTCCACCCACATAAAGGCCAGGGCAGGTTTGTCCGTCATCGGTAATTTTATCATCATCAGCAGTAAACGCGAACTCAGGTTTCCCAAAAAGAATCCCTTTGTGATACGCAGTTAAATATGGTGCGACCGATGAAAGACTTTTCATCATTGGATAGACTGGGTCTTCGAGTTTTTCGACAACAACCCGAGCAGATACTTCACCTTCTTTTTTAGTCAGCCAACTCCCGGAAACAACAATATTATATTCCACCCCACCTCGTTCATACACCACTGATTCAGAATATAGTACATCTTTGACGATGTTACCACTTGCATCTCTTTCAGCGATACCGCCTCCAGCGGTATTTCCTGGATAGATCTCAAATTTTTGGAGACTTGCAGGTTCATCAGGTAAATTAGGACCCATCACGAATGTGACCTTATCCCCCATTTCCTCACAATTTTCAGCATCATGGTTTACCCCTTCGAACTTTATCAAGGCATATTTGTAATCCTCAGGGATGGTGAAACTCCAGATTACGGAGCCTTTCCCGCTCAACAGACCACGAGCAGTTGTCACCAGCTGGCTCATAGAGCCTGTTTGTATTTTTGTAGGCCCAAAGGTAAACTCTTTACTGTCTAAGACCTTCGGTGGCCATGCATCCACAGGATTTGTCAGAGTGATATAATCGATTTCCTGCTTGAGTTTTTCTGTAACGACAATAATAGAGGCATTCATGATCTCTTCGACTGAGTTGAATCTCAAAACAGAACCATACCCTTTAAGATTTCTTCCGCAGACAATGGTTTTTTCTACGCCAAGGTCGTTGAGAACTTTCATCACATCTGCATCGATTTCTTCGGTTACGATCACAGGTATTCTCAGATAGGAAGCAATCGGGGTCGCAATGACACCTAAATTATATCCTGGTTCGTCATATTCAATGATTAAAGCAGCTTGACTATGCGTCCAGTAGTGTGCCGCAATTCGTAACGAGGCGTTTTTGGGGGATTCATCATCTTTAATTGTTTCACCATTTTTACTGCGAGCTAGTTGGTCTTGCAGTCGTGTGATTGCTGTTGAAGGATCGTCAAAATTCATGACATAGAGTGGGATGACCATCTGGTCCCCAGTTTCGTCATAATTCACGGACAATGGTGTCGCGATAAGTGGATAGAAGGGATCGTTAGAAGAAACAGTGATAGAATCAGGCATGCCTTTTAAATCACCAGTAATATCGATAAAATCGTTTGTGTTTACTGACTGCATTTCTGCTTTTTGTGGAACCCAGAAATACACACCGATTGCAGCGAAAATAAGGATAGCCACTCCTACGACTACGATGATTTTATCGTTTTTCATCATGATTTAATCCTCCAGTAAGGATAATAATATGTGTCTTTCTATATTTACAACATTCTATATAATAGTTTCTATTATTTATAGGAAGGGGGTCTTATGGAAAAACACATGGTGAATGAATACGTTTAAGAAGGAGACGATTATTACCACCAAAAAAGGAGAAAAAACAACATGCCAGGTGAAGAATTATCTCCTCAACTGCAGGATCAAATTAACAGATTACAGCAAGCACGAGCACAACTCCAGATGATCGCACAACAACGACAACAGGTGGAAATTCAGCTGAAAGAGACAGAAGAAGCCTTAAAGGAAATCGAAGCGGTAACAGAGAAAACCCCGATTTACAAAAGTATCGGTGCCCTCTTGATTAAGACCAAAGGAAAAAGTGACATAAAAAAAGAATTAACATCGACAAAAGAATCCCTGGAGTTGCGAAAAACCACCTTAGAAAAACAAGAAGGACGGAGCAGAGAGAGACTTACCGAGTTACAAAGTAAGGTAGAAAGTTCCTTAAAACTCGCGGGTGGAGCAGGACCCCTGAATGGTTAAAAAACATATTTTTTCAGCACATAATGACCTCAAGACAGGGTTCTTCTGCAAATTTTTTCTTATTCTTGGATGTATCCTCATCATTCTCTATGTTGTTGAAATAGTAGCTCATCCTCTTAACCTGAGCGACGATACGACCGGTACTATCCTAGCATTTTCAATCCTCTTTGTAGGTCTTGGATTAATCTCCTATTTTTTTTCCTGTCAATTCGCTAAACTTTCAAAAATTGCAGAAGAAGTTGAAAATGATGAATCCCTTATGAACCTAGAAGAACCTGATGAGGAACCATAACTGTTTTTATTTCCCGAACCTTCGTTTTCTCTGCTGATACGTTCGAATCGCTAGCAAGAAATCACGTTTTTGAAGCGCAGGCCAATACACATCACAGAAATACAATTCCGAGTACGCAAGCTGCCATAACAAAAAGTTTGAGATGCGCTCCTCTCCAGATGTCCGAAGGATGAGGTCGGGGTCAGGCAGCCCACTGGTATATAGATAGGAAGAAACGGTGCTCTGGGAAATATCCTTGACTTTGAGTTTCCCTTTCTTAATGTCGCTACCCATATGCTGGATCGCTTGAATGATTTCCTCTCGACCCCCGTATGCAAGAGCGATATTCAAATGATAGGTTTTATAGGATTGAGTCAGCTGCATAATAGACTGAGCTGACTGTTGAATGTCTTTAGGTAAGGAGTCAAGCCGACCAAGAATCCGTATTCGCACTTTATTTTTATGAATACGTGAGTCTTCCTTTGCTTGATCCAATTCTTGTTTTAACAGGGTCATTAATGTCTTGACTTCTTTTTCGCTTCTCTTGAAATTCTCAGTGGAAAATGCATACACCGTCAGAACACGTATCCCTAGCTCAAAACACCAATCTAAAACCTCTTCGATTTTTTCCTTCCCAAAGATATGTCCTGCTTCTGTTGACAACCCAAGCTCCTTTGCAAACCGACGATTTCCATCCATAATAATGGCAATATGTTTCGGAGGTGGATAGTGTCGTACTTCCTCAAGTAGTTTGACGTCCAGAAATTCATTGACTTTCATGGAAAAAAAATGATACAGCGAAGAACGATAGAACGCCGCAAGAATCCTTTTTGCTGTTGAGGTTCGAATGACGTATTTCTCCCATTCATCAATCTTCTTGCCAGCAAGGGCTCTGAGTGATGGTTTTTGAGAACTGATACGGTTCCCTCCAGATAGACCAATACTGTTGCCATTATTTAGATTTACTGATAATATTCCTTATATCATAAAAACATAATAGGAACGTTGGGAAAGACTCTTTTTCTATCACTGTGTTGTTTTCTCTACGCTTACACATCAGACTGCAGGGAAGCATCCACAAGCTCTTTTTCAGTTTCCTCAATATCCTTTTCATACGCTTGCGGGTCTTCAAGGGCTCTGATGGTATCCTCAAGCTCACGTTTTTCGCTTCCGGTGATACCTTTCATCTCAAGGACCTGCTGAAGTAATGGGATCGCGTCGGTCCGTCCCTGTATCACAAAATTATAGGT
>DATMWV010000147.1:0-4364 GCA_035562195.1 Thermoplasmatota archaeon | reverse complement strand
CTTCTGATTCTTCCTCCCTTGATTTAAAAGACAAAGTTCCGGTGAAGGACACAAACCTCATACAAAATGTCTCCTCTGAAGAGAAAATCATTTTAAAGGAACGAATCGAAAATCATCTCATCATTAGTGAAATGGACCATATCGTCGCGGTCATACAGCGAGGGATTTTCAGAGACATCAGTAACTCATTTGCTGATTTTCTTGGCTATGAACGAACTGAACTTTTACAGAAGAATTTTTTCGTATTCATTGCTCCCCGGGGTTTTGATGATGCAAGGAAATACTATCTCAATCGATTGAAAGGGAGTTCGACGAACTCGTTTAGAACTGTGCTACTTACAAAAACACAAACCGAATTACCCGTGGAAATCACTATCGCACCAACAGTATACAAGGGAGATTCCGCTGAATTCCTGACGATAAAAGAAATCAAAGACTAATCGAAAAATGTGACGTTACCCATAAATGGTACAGACGACTTTTTCCGTTTTATCTACCTGGTAAAAAAAATTTGAAATCAGACGACATACTCTCTATTTATAAGGAGAAAATATCCCGTAGTCTGGTATCGAAAAAGGACCCAAATATTTAATTACTCCAGAACTATAATATACAATACTAAAATAGGGGGTTATAAATAAAATGAAGAAAATAACAATTCTGTTTATTGTAGGAATTCTAATAAGTTCCACAATTGGAGCTATTGGAACACAAGGCAAACAAGAAATAGCATCGTCTCTCTCAGACCATATCAGTACACCATCCATCCAAAAACAATCTGTCAACAACGAAGGGTATCTGCTGATAGAACTGACTGGCACTTCGACGTTTCAGACCACCGCCGGTCAACCACAATTACCAAAAATTGTTCGTACTATCGAACTTCCTTTTGGAGCGAGCAATATCTGTGTCGCACTCACCCCAGTTGACATCACCACACAGCACATTAACCAGGAGATAAAACCTGCTATTCAGATGGTACCACTCACCGCAGAGTCTCAATCCTTAGCTGCATACACCACGACAAAAGATGCACAAGTCTATGCCATGACAACACCATACCCTGATTCTTGGTTTACAACATCGATAGGTGTAGGTTTGAATAAAAATAACGAACATGTGACGTTTGTCACCATCCATTATTATCCAATCCGATACACACCAACCACAGGAACCCTTCATATCGCCAACGATGCCGATCTTTCCATTACCTATTCTGCACCAGCCCACAACCCATTTCCACTAAAAAGCGAATATAACCTTGTCATCATCGCACCAAAATCCTTCGAAAAAGCACTCCAACCACTTATTACCCATAAAAACAGCTATGGCGTCATCACCGTTTTGAAGACAACTGAGGATATCTATAATGAGTTTACCGGTGTTGACAAACCTGAGAAAATTAAATATTTTATTAAAAACGCTATTGAGACATGGGGCGTCGAATACGTCCTGTTGATCGGTGGATTGAAAAACATGGTCTTTGCAAAACCTCGTGATAACACAAACGAGGGCAGCAAAGGCTGGCATCTCCCTGTTCGATACACCAATCTCTATGACAACCCAAAATTCCCATTAACTGCAGAAGGCACAATGCATGACCCTGGTGTCATCAGCGATTTATACTATTCGGATATCTATGAGAATGGAGGAAATTTCTCTAGCTGGGATCCTAATGGTGATGGAATATTTGCTGCTTGGGGAATGCCCGGTGTTGAAAATGACACCGGTATAGATATGTATCCTGATGTCGCCCTCGGTCGGCTTGCATGTGTCAATGTGAATGAAGTAAGAACCGTCGTAAATAAGATTATCACCTATGAGACGACAACCTATGGCTCGGAATGGTTCAAGAAAATGACTGTTATCAGCGGTGATGGATTCCTTGACCAGGAGGATTTGAACTTCCAATGGGACATTAACGCTCTCCCGACTGGGACATATACTATCTATGCTCAGAGCAGCAACCCCGCTGCAGAATACGGACCGATTGAGACGATCAATGTCACTGTTGATAAAACAAAGGAAACCAACCTTACCTTCAATCATGATGACAACTTACGTTTCAATGGATGCCCTGGATTGCCCATGGCTGAAATCGTGACCGTCTCAGAGGGGAATGTGCTTGGTAACACGGACTTTACTTACACTCCTGGGGAAAACGAAGCATATTGTAACGAATTCTATTTCTGGGCAAACATGAGCTATCTATCAGGCGTGCTTACGATTCGAGGAAAAAGCTATGATCCAGTACCGTATGGGAACCTCAGCAGCATCCATGTCTGGATAAAAAATGACGCAGACGCTATCGTGTTTGAAGACTGGCGGAACGACACGGAGATGTATTATGAAGGGGAATATACCACTGGTGAGCAGGTATTGCTCGGTCGAGGTGGTGCTTTGCATTACATGCCTGCAGAGTTCGACCGTGAAATAATTTGGGCATCGAACGGTTTGTTCAAAGGTGAACAAGACGTGATTGACGCTTGGACTGAAGGAGCTGGTTTTATGTTCATCTCTGGTCATGGGAGTCCCAATGTCTGGGCAGACCATTACCCGGGTGTTCCAGGAAACCGTGCCTATGGAAGCATTGATGGTCTAGCAGTCACCACGATACGTCCGTACCCACCATTTTTTACGTTACCACTCTATCCGATGGATACCATACGAAATGAAGAGAAGCTTCCCATCACGGTCATTGGAGGATGTCATAACAGTCAGTTCAACGTCTCGATGATCTATGGATTCCTTGATGGGATGATCTATCTGATACCGAACTTCCCGAAACTCTCCATGTGGTGCTATGGAACATTAGTGCCTGAGGCGTTCAGCTGGAGATTAGTACGAAACCCACATGGTGGTTCTATCGCGACGATGGGAAACACTGGACTGGGGTACGGGATGCCTGGTGTTGATCTGACAACTGGTGGTGGTGATGGATGGATCACCATAGAGTTCTTCAAACAGTATGGAGCGGAAGGATTAGATGTCCTTGGGCAAGCCTATCAGCAGACATTGACAAGCTATGTGAATACCTTTGATATGACTGATCTTGCTGCTGGTCATCCAAAATCTGTTCAACAGTGGGTATTGCTTGGCGACCCGTCATTGAAAATCGGTGGATACGAATAAAAACCACCATTTTTTCTT
Source organism: Thermoplasmatota archaeon (assembly GCA_035562195.1). GTDB lineage: Archaea > Thermoplasmatota > E2 > DHVEG-1 > DHVEG-1 > SM1-50. The sequence continues at coordinate 1,214 of DATMWV010000147.1, read as the reverse complement.
TTCTTTTTTTTCCACACGATATCTAGTTTTGCTGTTATTTCCGAAGGTGGCAGACCTTGATTAAATCCTGAAACTGTTTTTCGTTCAGTCCAACTCCATGGATGCCATCGAGACGTTCCACTGCTTTTCCTTTTTCAAAAAAGACGATCGTCGGATATACTTCTACAGCATATCGATCGCAGAGATGAGGATAGTCATCAATTTTCATACGATAACATTGATGGTTTGAATCCTTTGCGCATTTCTCAAAAATCGGTAAAAACCTCTGGGAGAAAGGACACCACTCTGCATAGAAAAGAATAAAACAAGGATCCTTTGTCTGAATGGTTTTCTCCAGATCTTCCTCGGTTTCGATCAGGATGCATTTTTCAGGGTTCTTCATATGGTATTCACCTCTTGTTTCTCGTCAGGATAATGACTACTATCACAAAACGGTTTGTTCTTTGATTTTCCACATCGGCAGAGCGTCATACGATTCTTTGTTGCGTATCGTACTGCATTTGCTGATATGAGCAGGATGCCTCCGCGGACCCAAATCGGACCATGAACTCCAATGGATGGATCCTCGATTAAGACGATGGAGGGTTCGAAGATAGGCTCTTTGATTTTCCCGGTGGCTTTGTCATACAGAACCAGACGGCCAGAGGGACAATCCGCTGCTTCTTCAATAGCGATGTTCTTATCCCCCGAGTTATCTGATGTGAGGATAAGATTCCAGATGCCCCCTGCGCGATGACAGAATCGTGCGGATGCACAGAGATCCTTTGCATCGATGAGAGTCAATCCCGGTCCATCAAGTGTTACCGTATTTTTGCTATAGTTGATAGGATCTGCGGTTTCTGTGCCGTCAAAATGTATTTTTATATGGGTCCCGTCACAAAATGGTTTGTCTTGTGAATGACCGCATCGACAGAGCGAATAGGCGTCTTTTTTTGGATACGTTTTCTCATCTTTCCATTCACAGGAATTCCATTTACGGTCATACTTGATTATTTTCTGGCTAAGGGGTATGCCGCCACTGATGAGATACGGACCATTTTTACAGACTGTTATTGTAAATTTTTTTTCGGATGTTTTATTTTTTTCTTTTGTTGTCATGGTTCATCTATCGTAAATTCTCAGCAGAGTTAAAAGTTGATGACGTATTAAGTATAAAATGATTTTCAAATGACTGCTGAAAGATTTTTTCATCAGTATTGATGTTGTTATATGTC
>DATMWV010000146.1:0-10035 GCA_035562195.1 Thermoplasmatota archaeon | reverse complement strand
TAGATATTTCCATTGTGCACTGCTGCTAAAAAAGGATTGACGAGGTATTCTGGTTGTGCGTTCTTCTTAAGTGATTCTTCATCGTCCATCCCTGCCGTTGAATATCGTGTATGACCGATGCCGATGTTTCCGGGTTTATTGATTTTTTTGTCTTCGTCAAATACATCTCGTACGAGACCTGAGTCTTTTGTGACATGAATATTCCCATCATAGGTGAGCATGCCTGCGGATGATTGACCTCTATGTTGGATGGTGAATAAACTATGATAGATGAGGTGTGAGACTGGTCGTCCCCCGATAATACCAATGATACCACACATGTGTAAACCGTGATTGAAGATACCTTATTTATAGGTTATCTGCGTCCCTCATGCTCAGAAATCATTTTTTCTTGAAGGAAAAAGATGTATTCCCCTTCATGAAGCAGTAGATATTATATTTTCGTAATAAGATATTCTCATTATTTTGAACGAAATAAAAAATTTTTATACTCTATTATTATTACGAACATACATTTATGGTAAAAATTGATTCGAAAGACCGAGAGATTCTTTACCAGCTTGATCTTGATTCTCGTCAATCCTTCGCTAAAATTGGAAGCAAAGTAGGGCTTTCAAAAACAGTGGTGGCGTATCGTGTTAATAAACTAATTGAAAACGGCATCATTAAAACCTTCTACACCGTGATTGATGCGTTCAAACTCGGATATATCGCCTTCCGTATCTACCTTGTGTATCAATACGTAACGCAGGAGAAAGAAAAGGAAATCATTGAATATTTCACGAATCAGAAGTTGAACTGGTGGACGATATCTGCTGAAGGACGATTTGACCTTGCGCTGATCATGTGGGTAAAAGACATCAATGATTTTTACTCTTTTTGGGAAGAGACACTGAAGCAGTTTCGAGACTATTTCCTGGAAGAACAATTCTCAGTGTACATTCAATTATATTCCTATCGTCATTCGTATCTTCTCGAGGATATAAAAAAATCAGATCGAACAAAATTTGAAATCACGGGCGGGGGTGTTCAAGTAAGCATTGACGAACTGGATTTCAAGCTCCTGCGTTTGATTGCACCGCATGCGCGCATGCCCGTCAAAGAGATCGCTAAGAGACTGAATACCACCGTTGCAGTGGTGAACTATCGGATTAAGAAGTTGATAAAAACTGGAGTCATCCAGGGTTTTCGATCTGATATGGATCTTGCAAAACTCGGTTATCAATTCTTCAAAGCAGATATTGACCTGAAGGATTACCGACAACGAGGCAAGATCATCAACTACGCGAAGGCAAACCCGTATCTTGTACGAATCGACAAATCAGTCGGGATCTCTGATCTTGAACTGGAATATCACGTCCATAGCCTCGAACAATTCCATGAGATCATGAAAGATTTGATTAACAAATTCCCTGATGTGATTAAAAAATATCGATATGTGTATTCGTCAAAGCTGCATAAAATGAACTACATGCCTGAAGCATAAGTGTTACGTGGGGTACCCACCGATCTTCAAGCTTGGGTCGCCAAACAACATCCATTGCTCAAGGGTTTTTGCATCACTCCACCCTTCCATCCCTGGGTAGATGCGGAGGTACTCAGCGATGGAATGACACCAATTTTTACCTAAGACATCAATATGATTCACTTGATATCCTTTGAAAAATTGCGTCTCAAGATACCCGCAGAGAGACTCGACACAATCAGGCTCATTGACTCCATCTCCGTCCAGATCCCCGACTTCTCCACCTGCCTCATACCCAAGTCCTGTATTTCCAATGGTGGCGATCGCCCCTCCGTTTGGTTTTACTGTAAGACTCCATCCCCAGCACTCAGGGATCGGAACCCCATTAGACCAGGTAAAGCGCCTATTGCGCCAATCGGTCATCGTTGACAACAATGAGACATTGAACAGATTGTTATGACAGCCACCGACAATACAAACCGGAAGCTTCCCTTCGTTCTGTAACTGGGAAAATTGATAGATGGTGATTCCCCCGTTTTCAATCAAGGAGTCAAATGCACCTGGCCAGTAAGTATTCCACCAGGATGGTCCTCCATGCCCGTCAAAGAACAAAAACCCACATCCTTCATTGATTTCTCTGACGATATTTTGTGTTAACGGGGTGAAATCAGGATTTGCATCCCGATTCGAAGAAAACAACTTCCTTGGTTCAAACCCAGACAGATAGGATATTGCTTTTTCACCAATAAGCTCTCCTTCCAGATAATTGGTTCCTTGGTCATCATAGGGGTCTCCTCCGACAACAACGATTTTCTTGAACCATGATGGGTCCGCTGATGTTTTTTCATAGGAGATAATTTTCTTTACAATGCTGTGTACTTCAGCGATATTCCGACACGGGAGTCTCCCTAGATACACATCTGGATAAAAATCAATCTGATCCTGTGGGTACTCTGGAGAACCAAAGAAGTCGAAGTGTGACCATCCACCATACACCCCATCGTTAAAAGAATCCCATGAGCAGAAACTCCCTTGGCCATCGTAAATATCTGCGTAGTAGAGATCGCTGATAAATCCAGGGTCGTACACGACGTCATCATCCCAAAGATTCGAATATCGTACTGGCAAATGCCAATCACGTGTTCCTGTGTTTATATTATCCCGTGGCTTCCCAGCAAGATGGGATCTCAGACCACCGACAAGTAATACATAGGTCGTTCCCCATGTTTCTACAAAATCCTTGATGCAATACTTGATTTTTTCCGGTCGGTCATTTCCAGGATAGCGAAGGTAGACCTCCGCCAAGGTGATAATTTGAGTACGAACACCGACCATATTTTTATGTTCTGCTAACCGCAGTAACGGTAGAACAAACTGCGTAGGGCAGATAATAACGAGATCATTTTTTGCTTGACCGGGGAACGGATCATTTTCTAATGGTTTATAGGTGACGATGATTTCACAGGTGTCAAGATAAAGTAATGTTTCGGTTGCTTGGTTGTAACGAACAGGGTATACCCGTAACGTGAAAAATGTCACATGCTTGCTCTCTTGGTTTAATCCACCACCCGTTGAATACGTCATCCATTGAGACGGGTAGAAATCCGTGGTCTCATCTTTTTCTGCAGCGATGGAAACCTCCGAAGGTTTCCCGGAGATGCTTTGACGCAAAGGAGTTGGTGCTGAAGTGATTCTTTCCTGCAACACCAGTGTTTTTATATCATCAAACTGAATGGTTACATCTTGGATCGTTGATCCAAATGGTAATTGAAGTGTTGTGGTGTACATCGGAAGAACAGGTTGTCCTGGTTGGTACACACACGCTGGTGCACCGTTCATTCGTACCGTTGCTGATGATCCATTGTCAATGAAGGTAGGTTCCTCAAATAAAAGAGATAATAGTTGCGTCTGAATGTGTTCTTCATTTGGCAGACCATTGACAAGGACACTGCTCGAAACCAAAAATCCCAAGACGAAGAACACGGTTATTTTCATGACTCCTTTTCCTCAAGAAAATGTCATGCAGTTTCTCCATATATAATTTCCTATTAAGGAAAATAGCACGGGGAGGGTAACACGATATGATAGATTTGTTAAGGAAGCGAATACGACCTGGACATAGAATAACTCAGTTTCGGGTATCTAAGGCTGATATCCGAGCTGATAAGGAGAAGGAGGAGGAATGGGGGAACATGAATCGTTAAAAACTTCATATTTATCTTTGGTGAGACAAATATTTTCCCACAATCCAATCCAGAGTCGCAAAAAATTCTTATCGTCTTACCCCCACTGGTGCCATAACTTCATAAATTCCCCATGAGGCTGAAAGGGGGACCTCGAATAATAAAGGTTATGTAGAGAATTTTGGTCAAATGTCTAAAATATACTGGTAAAAAACCATTTCGTTCAATTTTTAACAATAGACATTAAGAAAAAACATTTGAAGGTCACACGGGCTGATAATGGATTAGCACACCAGCTCCAACCTGTTTTACCTCAATAATCTTCAGGGTAATTTCTTCTCCAGCACTGATTCCGTCCCCGTCAGCGACCGTTGGCGTGTCCTTTCCTCCGATAATACAGGGTCCAATGAAGATAAGGAGATCATCGACTACTTTCTTTTTGAGGAAATTCCAAATAATCATACCGCCTCCTTCGACCAGAAGCTTCCGTACACCTTTTTTATAAAGAAGATCCAATACACAGTTCAAATCGATCAATCCTTCTTTATCGGTCCTGCATTCGACAACCTCGATGTGCGACCCGTCATATGTTTTCTGTTGTCCTTCTGCTGTAATAATCAAGGTTTTTGACACAGCGTTTAATGCAAGAGCATGCGGTGGTGTCCTGCACGTGCTATCAAGGATAACCCGTAATGGATGTTTCGGGTGTTCAACGTAGGATTCTTTCACCGTGAGTTTTGGGTCATCCGCAAGAATCGTACCGATTCCAACGAGCACCGCATCAACCTCATTGCGCAATCGATACATCCGTTGAATATCTTCCTCGGAAGAGATCCTCATCTGTTTTCGTGTCGGTGAGGCGATTTTCCCATCAGCAGACATCGCACAATTAATGATAACATAGGGTCGTTTCATATCATCTCACTGCGGATAGAGCGGGCAATCTTTTTTCTTCTCAGGACAGTATCCTTTTGTTTTACACGCTGGTCCTGTATTTTGAAAGATCTTCGGAGCGACTTTCTTAACCTCCTGAAGCATCTTATTCGCAAGCAAACGGATTTCCCATTGCGCATGCAGACAGCAGCGAAGCTCAAAAAAATTCAGCAATGACCGAGCGTTCATCGTCACCATGATATTCGTACATGTCGCATTCGGAAGGACGTACCGGGCGTCTTCCGCTGGAATGTCCAACTGCAATAATTTGTTGTAATGTTGCCAGATAACCTCCATGGTTTTTTCATAGGCTTTCTTTGTTTGATTATTCTTGGAGATGAGTGGGGGGATCACATAGTTCGGTTCATGTAAATTGACGTACCGCTGGCTTTGTTGAGAGTAACTTGCGATACGATGTCGTACGAGCTGATGGGTAAGTGACCTGGACACATCACTGATTGCAAACGTAAACGAGGCATGTTCGATGACGCTGGTATGACCGAGTTTTAACACCTGATCCAAAATCATCGCTTGTTTCTTTTTCGGCAGGTCCTCAAGTTCCTCTGGTTTTGTTTTGCTATGCGTAAGGGTAGCTGCCATTGCTGGTAATTTTTCTGGGTCTGAGGTATATCCTATCAGTTTCACATGCATGAAGGTTTCCCATATCCGTTATCTCTTGAACTGTTTAAGAGTTTTGATGTTACTTTTTTTTTCGTCGATAAATTTTTTTTTTATTTGCAGAAACCGTAAGTTTTTAACAACAGTCAATGTTACCTTATGTGCGATACCATACTTGGTGTGGGGGTACACTATGAGGGCATTTGTGATTACGACCATTGTATGTTTTCTTATCTATCTTCTGTTAACAACCGGCAGTGGAACAGAATTCCTCGGACTTTGGAGTACTATTGAACTCATCTTTGGGATTCTGCTTTCTTTGATTGTCGGATTCATTGCTAGGACTGTTTTTATCAAGAACAACTTTCGCATGCTCAACCCTGTTCGATGGGTTTTTTTTATCGGATATGTCATCGGACCGTTTTTCTTCGCTCTTGCCAAGGCAAACATTGATGTCGCATACCGGGTCATAACCGGAAAAATCAACCCCGGTATCGTGAAAATCTCCCCGGGTCTTACGACTGACCTTGGCATCACCATGCTTGCTAACTCTATTACGTTGACACCAGGGACTTTAAGTGTTGATATCGATGAGGACACCAACGACCTGTACATCCATTGGATTAATGTTGATACAAAAGCACTTGAGAAAAAACCGATTGATTGCTCTTATGTCTGCGGGAATTTTCCCAAGTGGGTCAGGAGGATCGTAGAATGATCGATTTGAACACTACGTTTTTACTGGTGGTCATCGCTCTTGTCCTCTGTATCGTCCTTGCGTTGATTCGGGTGTTCCGCGGACCAACTGCTCCTGACCGGGCGGTCGGGGTTGATACCATCAACACGATGGTGATTGTCGGTATGGTCGCTTATGGTGCTGCATTTCAGGAAGTCATCTACATTGATGTGGCTATCGTCTACGCGCTGCTGTCTTTCATCTCAACCTTATTTATCGCGAAATACCTTGAGGGAGGCGAGTTCTGATGATTTTCGATCTTCTCGTCTTCGTGCTCATCGGGATTGGTCTTTTCTTCAACCTGCTCGCAGGCATTGGACTGCTTCGGTTCCCTGATGTGTACACCCGGTTGCACGCAGGAACGAAATGTACGACGTTTGGCTCCATCTTCCTTATCGGTTCGGTGGTGTGTATTGGCTTGAACATGTGGTGGGAAAATGATGCCAATGGTTCGGTGTTGGCGATTCATTCGGCAGTCGCTTTGATAGCGATTCTTCTTACTAATCCGGTAGGGGCGCATGCGATTGCGCGTGCTGCCCACCGCAGTGGTGTTCAACCGGTTGGTGCAGTCATCGATGAGTTAGCAGAGAGACCAGCAAAGACAGCACCGGACTCTAAGAAGGGAGGCGATTGAAATGGGTTTAGAGTTCCTCATCGTCAACATCTTTGTTGTAATCCTTACGGTCATAGCATCGTTGGTTGCTGTCCTGTTACGTGATTTGTTAGCTGCCGCGGTTGCATTAGCTGCGATGAGCCTGTTGCTCTCCTTGGAGTTTTTTCTGTTGCAGGCACCTGATGTCGCGATCGCGCAGGCTGGGGTTGGAGCTTGTCTTACGACTGCTATTGTCATTATTGCCATTAAGGGAACCAAGCGTATGGAGGAGGAGTGACATGGATAACAGAACGGTTGCCGGTATTCTTGTTTTTTCCATCGTTGCTGTGTTTTTCCTTTTTGCTATCTTCTTGATTCATCCCTTTGGTGAACCAGGGCAGGTTCAGATGGATGATTATATCATCACCCATACGCAAAACGAAACTGGGACGAACAATGGGGTGACAGCTGTTGTGTTTGATTATCGAGGTTTTGATACCCTCGGGGAGGCGACGATTTTATTTTCTGCAGTCGCTGGTGTCCTGCTTATTTTCAGGAAGGTGAGACACTGAGCGAGATGACAAAGATTGTAAAAACAACAGCAAATATTCTCTTCCCGTTTACGATGATTTTCGGGTTGTATGTCATTGCCCACGGTCATCTGACACCTGGTGGTGGGTTCCAAGGAGGCGCGATTGTTGTTTCTGGGTGTGCGCTTCTGCTTGTTGCCTATGGGTCGTCTTGGGTGTTTGACCGTATAAAAGATAAAAGACTTGCAGCGTTTGAAAGCCTAGGTGCGATTGGTTTTATCACCATTGCGTTTCTTGGACTGGTTTTTAGTGCGGTGTTTTTCGGTAATTTCCTTGCTGGTTCAGAGACCATTTTTGGGACGACACCATCGACAGGTTCGACCCTATCTGATTTCAACACCGGTGGTGTTCTGCCGTTGATGAATTTCGCTGTCGGTGTGAAAGTCATCGCTGGGTTGTTTGTTATTGTCCTTGTCATGGCCTATGCAAGCAGTATCAAGGAGTTGAGCTGATGATCGAATATATCCCGTTCATCGCCGTGGTCGCTATGATTCTCATTGGGTTGTACGCGGTAATGTTCCGGCGTAACCTCATTAAGATCGTTATCGGGATTTCCATCATTGAGAGTGGGGTGAACCTCTTTTTGATTATCTTAGGGTACCGTGATGGCGGGGTTGCACCAATCTTTACAAGCCTGCCTCCAGGAACTAAGTATCCTGAGGAAATGGTGTTGCCAGTGCCTCAGGCGCTGACGCTTACAAGCATTGTGATTGGTGTCGCGGTCCTTGCGTTGATGCTTTCCTTGGTCATGCATATCTACCGGAAATACGGGACGCTTGATGTGCAGAAGATTAGGAGGTTGAAGGAATGACGTTTCTTGAGGCGCTCCTTCAGCATTCACCTGCCCTGGTGATCGCAACTCCGCTGTTGAGTGCTTTTCTTCTGCCTTTGGTGGGTCGTATCAATGCAAAAGTACGAGATGTTTTTGCGTTGGTCATGCTTGGTGTGACCTGTTGTTTTGTCGGTCTGCTCGCTTCTGATGTGCTTTCCCATGGTCCACGGGTCTACATCTTTGGCGCACAGAACCTGAATGTTCCTCTGGTGCGTATCCTCTTTGAAGTCGATAGCATGGGTATTTTTATGGCGATCATCACTGTGATGCTGGCTGTTATCGCTGTCATCTATTCATGGTCGTTTCTGCGTCAGGAGGATGGATTGGATAAGTACTACACATTGCTGTTGTTGGTGGTGACCAGTGCTCTTGGCATGGAACTGACTGGGGATATCTTCAATTTTTTTGTGTTCCTGGAGATATCCTGTATTGCTTCTTGTGCGCTGATCGCCTTCTGGGTCGCTGAGGGGGAGGCGTTGGAAGCTGCGTTTAAGTACATCGTGATCAGCTCGATTGGTGCGCTTTTTATTCTGTTCGCTATTGGTATTTTCTATGCGCAGTACAATGCGTTGAATATCGCGACGCTTGCGCATCTCCTGCAGTTCACGTTTTTGGATAAAATCGCATTGGTGATATTACTTGTTTCTCTTGGGATGAAAGCAGGGCTTGCACCGATGCATATGTGGTTGCCTGACTCGTATGGTCGGGCTCCGCCGTCCATCGTCCTTATCATCATGAGTGCGACCCTGGCGAGTTTCTACGGTATCCTTCGTGTTGTGTTCACTTTCTATGGAAACGTGTTAACGACTTCATTGAGATTCTCTCTGCCTGCGCATGTGGTGATCGGTTGGATACTGATTGCGTTAGCCATTGTCTCGATCCTTATTGGCGTGATCATGGCACTGGTTCAAACAGATCTCCTGCGTTTGATTGGATATGTTGCTGTCGCAGAGATTGGTTATATGTTTCTTGCCATTGGAGCATCCGTCGCTTCACTTGGGGCGCCCTATGCAACAGTCGCGTTACATGGTGGTATCCTCCATATATTCAACGACGCGGTGGATATCGGGTTGTTATTCCTTGTCGCTGGCGCTATCTATTATGTCACAAAAAAACGATCCTTGGACGACATCAGTGGTCTAGCCAGGACGATGAAGTTCACCACAATCTTTTTTATGATAGGCTTGCTCGCGGTCGCAGGCATGCCACCATTGAATGGTTTTACCTCGAAATTCCTCATCTATGAATCTGTGTTTCAGGTGAACCCGATTCTTTCCATCATCGCCCTCTTAGGCAGTATATTACTGCTCGCCATTTTCGTTAAAGTGTTATATGCAGCTTTTCTAGGACCTGAGCTACCTGCGCTAAAGGATGTGACAGAAGCTCCGAAAAGTATGTTGCTAGCGATGGGGTTTCTTGCAGGAATTGCTCTCTTTATTGGGTTGTTCCCGAATCTTCTTCTTGATACATTGGTAAAACCTGCTGCGAGTGCATTGCTCGATCATGCGCAGTATATCAGCATGGTCGTCGGAGGTCTCTAACCATGTTCAACCTTGAGAGTGGTAGTGGTTTTTGGAATCCGCTGCTTTGGATACTTGTGCTTGTCATCACCTTCCTGTTGTTCTATGGGATTCGAGGGTTTGGGAAAAGCACATATAAGAAAGGAACCGAGCAGACCAAGGTGTTCCTCTCCGGGAATAAGGAAACCACCCCAGAAGAGATGCATATCAAGGCAAGCAACCTGTACTGGGGATTTACCACCAGCATGAAATCCTTATATTCGGTGCTACGAAAGATGCATAGCGGTAACACCAGTGATTATATCCTTTGGTTTGTCCTTGTTCTCGCAGTACTGTTCCTTATTCTGGGGGTGCTGTGAATGGACGTCCGTACCCTCTCAGAACTCTCACTGCGTATCGTTTTTGGTTCTCTCGGCCTTGCTGCGTTCGGTATCTTCTTTGGTTTGGTGTGTAAAGGGATTGATCGAAAGATCTCGGCTCATATGCAGGGTCGGATCGGTCCACCGTTGAGACAGCCGTTCCGGGATGTCTCAAAATTATTCGTAAAAGAAAACATCGTCCCAGAT
>DATMWV010000145.1:0-3285 GCA_035562195.1 Thermoplasmatota archaeon | reverse complement strand
TTATAAAATATGATAATGGGGGAAAGCAAGATGGATAAGAAACCTCTGATTGGAATTGTGATTTGTATTATATTGATTGTCAATGTATCAGTAGTTCTAGGTAATACCGGAGAAAATCCTCATGAAAATGTTGCTAGGATGGAGCCTAATTTAGCACCAAATCCATCGTTTGAAGAAGGTGATACCATCCCAACCGGATGGACATATTCTTCTGACACGAATGGAATATATACCTGGGATTCCGCATACGCTTATTCTGGCGAGAAATCAATCGGGGTTTTAAACCTGACTGGTGACATTTATCCACCGTATATGATGTGGATCACAACAGATTTTATCCCCGTAAACTGTACCAAAAATTCATATATGTTTTCAGCGTGGTTCAAATTCGTAGAAATACCACCAATAGGTCAAGGCGCAAAAATTCGAATTTTGTGTTATGATATCAATTATCAACTAGATGGATCCGGTAGTTCCGGTTATGGTTCAACTGACACAGATTGGCATCATATCTCACATGGGACGGGTTATAGCCCTAGCATCAAATTTGTAAAACTCGAGATAGGACAATATTATAATTTAGGGTACGAACCTGATCCTTTGGTGGAAATACGTTTTGATGATGTCAACTTTACTCTCTGTAATACCGCCCCAAATACACCAACCATTACCGGAGAGACAAACGGACGAATTCGGACCTTGTATGATTATACCATAACAACAATCGATCCGAACCAAGACAATGTAACCTATGAGATCGAATGGGGTGATAATACCACCCAAACCACTGGATCATATGAATCCGGGGAAGAAATCATTATCTCGCATATATGGGGCATAAAAGGAACCTACAACATTAGAGTCAGGGCTATGGATGAACATTACGGTGCAAAAAGCGATTGGGCTACTCTTACAGTAACAATGCCATATTCGTATAACCTACCAATACAAAGACTCTTACAAAGTTTCTTAGAACGATTCCCAAATGCGTTTCCAATACTAAGACAGCTAGTGGGATATTAAAAGTCTCTTTTTTTTCTTTTTAATATTTAAATTCTCCCTCAAGCAACAGATGGTTTGTAAGGAAAGAATCTCTTGTCATTTGTCTAAATTTTTTATAAAAAACCTTAAATAATATGGTATCGTATAAATGATAGTGGAATCAACATTAATATAGGGGTATTTGATTCGATTCTTTCAAGGGGATACCATATGAAGAAAACGCTGATAAAAAAATTCATTGTAGGTGGAATACTTATCCTTTTTCTGGGCGCTGGCATCATGCCTGCTGTTGCCCAAAAAGATACAATGATCCTTGCGACGATTACGGAAAGTGTTGATTTTTCAGCCCCAATTCTTAAAGAGAACACAGATGGAAGCGAAATCATAGTCAATGAGGCAAACGGGGTTCTGTCTGTGGAAGGATGTCCCATGCTTCCTGTGTTTTCAAAGACGTTTGAGTTCCCTCTTGGTACTACGATCGTGTCTGTTGAGGTTCAGCCATCAGCGGTTCAGACCGTGTGTGTAGACAAACAAATCAGACCAGTCCCGACAAAACAAATGATCGGTGATCAACTAGTACCTGTCGAGGGGATAGTCAATGAAGACATCTATGCGAGTTCTGATCTGTATCCTGCATCATGGTACACAATCAGCTCCGGGGCTGGATTAAACACCGACAATGAACACACCCTCTTTGTCACGGTCCGTATCAATCCAGTCCGTTATGTTCCAAAGTCACAATCACTCGTCTACAGCACCCATTTCACTATCAACATGGCATTTAAAGAAGCAGCACCTGCGCAGACATCCTCAGAGATGTATTCGTTAGTGATCATCGCACCTGCCGAGTTTTCTGAAAGCCTCCAGCCTGTCGTTGACCATAAAAACAACTATGGTGTCACAACAATCCTTGTTCCGCTCAATGAAATATACAACTCGTATTATGGACGAGATGATACTGAACGGATAAAATACTTCATCCAGCACGCAGTAGAAGACTGGGAGACTCAGTATGTCTTGTTAGTGGGTGATATGAAGAAGCTACCAATCCGAGTAACGTTTGCATCCTGGTGGGAACGAGACCTTCTCTCCGACCTGTACTATGCAGATATTTATGATGCCAATGCAGATTTTTGCAGCTGGGATGAAAATAGGAACGATCGGTTTGGTGAAATCGACCATGATGGAAATGATCTCGATGGCGTCGATTTATACGCTGATGTGCATGTCGGAAGGCTTGCCTGCAGAGATGTCACAGAGGTTTCAACAGTCGTCAACAAGATCATCACCTATGAACAGGAAACCTATAATCAGATCTGGTTCAAACGCCTCATTCTCGCAGGGGGAGACACCTTCCCAGTCAGCATGGGCGCACCACCGTTTGTCTATGAAGGAGAGATCACGAACATCAAGGTGGCTCAGACCATGTCTGATTTCGAACAGACGTTCCTTTGGACCTCAAAAGGGAATCTGCATCCAGGCAGTTTTAACAGGGCGATCAATAAGGGTGCTGGGTTTGTCAGCTACGCAGGCCATGGGTTCGAACACGGCTGGGGGACTTCCAGACCTAACGCAGTGACAAAACTAAAAATTGTGTATTATACCCCGTTTGTAAACGGATTGAAAAACGACAATAAACTTCCCATCATCTTCTTTGATGCATGCCTGACCGCGAAGCTTGATTTTAACGTCACAGACCTTCAGAACTACTACCCCCGGTTTGCAAATCTCTTAGTCAGAATCCTAGGTTTGTCCTCAGATCCCTCTGATTTTTACCAATGTTTCGGCTGGAGTTTTCTAGCAAAAGAAGATGGAGGAGCGATTGCGACCATCGGGTCGACCCGTACCGCGTACACCTGGGTTGATTCTAATGGCGTCTACGGTGGTGCTGGCTACTTGGATGTGCAATTTTTCGATTCCTATGACGAAGGAATCACCGTTGGTGAAATGCTGACGTGCTCACAAAATGAGTATATCCAACACGTCGGACCAGATTATTTCACCATTGAAGAGTTCATCCTCCTAGGTGATCCAAGTCTGATGACCGGGGGCTACCAATAAACAGGTGAAGTGAACCTGGTTTTTCTCTCTCGAAGAAGCTTCCTTAATCCCTCCAAGCAAAATGCAAGTCAACTGGAGAAGGAACAGAGGGGGAAAACTATTTATTTTCCGAGTTTATTTGTTTTTGGGGGACACTGTAAACATTGGGGAGGCTGCTTTAGGTATCTGCTTTCCACTAAAGGCGTTTTCCTCCCATCCAATGCATCCCGTCCCCCACCTTTC
>DATMWV010000144.1:0-4325 GCA_035562195.1 Thermoplasmatota archaeon | reverse complement strand
TCTCATATCCTCTCACCAGCCGATCGTGTATGAATCCCACATTCCCCGCCCTTTTTAAGGGTTTTTCTCCATCGACCATCTCGTTCGCTCTCATGGTCGAAAATAGGCACAGTACATGGCTCGCATCCTAAGGACCGGATTTTTCGACCGTCGCCAAACTTCTTTTTATACCAGGGATGTGCAGGTATTTTATTGTTTTTTATATATTTCCATATCTCCTCTTCAGTCCAAGCGAGAAGTGGATTGATTTTTGTCTCATGGTCACTTATTTTTTCAATTTCAGCAAGATACTTTCTTGTGAATCCCTCTGTGCTGCGTAATCCACTGAACCATGCCTGCAGTCCAAGTGTTGTATACGCGTAACGAACCGGGACGACTTTTAATAATTTACAGCAGAGATCTGGGTCTGCGTAATAGATGTCATGACCTGTCTCTTTTTTCATCTTTTCTTCCTGTAACCGATATTCGCCCATGGGCAATAAGATGATATCGATGTTGTTTTCCAGGAACACCTCTGGTATGATGTCACCTACCATGAAAATCTTTGGTTTTAGGTGGTATTGTTCTACGACCTTGACGATAAAATCAAATGTCTCCTTTGGTTTATGGATGGTTAACACTGAAAAAATAGGGACCTCAGGGTTGATGGATCGTGCAAGATGGAGAAGGACCATGCTGTCTTTCCCCCAGCTGCAGGCAACAGCGATTCTGTTTCCATAGGTCTGAAGAGCGTCTTGGATGAGGTCTTTCGAATGCTGTATTTTCTCCTCTAGTGTCTTCTGGCTGATTTGAAGTTTTTTTGTCAGAAACCTGTATGGTTCTATGTGCATCCGTTCTTTTTTGATCTCTTTTCTTCCACCACCTGTGATGTTGACAAGAATGGAATCCTGCGGCGAGATCGTTTCTTTCTGTATCGCCTGTTGTAATGAAGCAATCGTAACCCCTGCCTCAGGGACGATGCTGATACCTTCAAGTTTCTCGAATAATTGTTGGGCTTGTCCGATTTCTTCGTTGGTGACGCTGTACATCTCTCCCTTGGTTTCTGTTAACACATCATAGATGCCGCCCATCAAGGAATATGCTGGGAAGCGGTTTGTCAGCACATGGGCCATGGTCTGGTCGATCATTTGTTTTGCTGACTCTTTCTGGAACCGTTCATCGATCGTTCGAGAGTGGTTTTCCCATGCTTCGTACATCGGGGTATACGGGTGGTTTTGAGAGCCGTGGATCTTTGGCAGGTTTTTTCCAAATCGTCCATCAAGGATGAGTCGTTCTGCTGCTTCATAGGCTGCAATCGCGCCAGGTCCTGAGCCAAGTGCCTGGAAATAATGATCTGGTATTCGGCCAAGGAACCGGGTCGCATCCAGTATCATGGTTCCAACACTATCGCGACGACCCACATTTCGATAACCCCCCTCAGAAAGGTACCCTTCGACCCGGGAGAATTGATTCGCTAGGTTAATCGCATCATAGTAATCACCGTAGATAGGAAAGAGACGTGTGTAGGGGTTGGATCTGGAAAATGACCAAATGCGTCTGATGCGGGCATCTTCTGTCGCAAACAAGAAAATAGGGTACCGAATCACATTGGAATAATGGACAAAGGAAATAGCATTGTTCCCATCGGAGGACATGACTAGTGGTTTTCCTGCGTCAAACGTGCTCATGACCCGCTGGAAGGTGACCTCAGCTTCCAGGTCTTTAAAGGAGCCTGTGTGACAGTGTGGGTACGCGTTCAGACAGATAAGGAGGTTCTGCAACCCAAGATGTGCTGCAAGTTTTGTGCTTTTATAAGTACGAAAACAACTCCCATGGTCGATGAGGCGTTGGTCTATTTTCTGTATCGGAAGCCACTGGTGGTACTGCCAGATGCCAGGGTAGGATTCATCGATCGTCAGACTTTTTTGTTCATAGACTGTTTTTAAAAGCGCGTCACATTTATTTTCACAAGAACAGATATAATGATCCGGAGAGTACGTCTTACCGCATTTCAGACATTTCAGTGTGTATTTCACGCTTCAGCCCGCTTCAGGCAATAATAAAATATATTAATTAACATTTGTATGCCCGCGAGAAGAACATGAATCCGTTTCTCAATCCTGTCTCCAGTATCCCTCTTTTAAAAAATTATCTCTTTGACACACGCAGATTGAACACCAATTCCTCGGAAAAAATCAGGAAATATCGAAACAAGGTGTTTCTTAGGACACTTCAGTATGCTGATACGGTCCCTTTGTATCATAAAAAATATGCTGCGGCTGGGCTTCGTATCCAGGATATTCATAACATAGAAGACATAACAAAAATCCCTTTTGTCTCAAAACAAGATCTTGTCGATCATTTCCCAAACGATCTCCTCCCCCAGGACTATAACCGAAAGAACGCACACCTTGTGTCAACATCGGGTTCGACAGGCAAGCAGGTTTCCCTTTACACAGATCTTTCTATTTTCATTGGCGGAATCGGTGCGCTGTTACGAACCTATGATCAGCTGCATCTGAATTGGCGGACATCCCGGATAGCAAATTTAGGGAATTTCAATCCCAATATGGCTGATTCGACCGCTGAAAACCTTTTTTATTCAAAGGCTTCCTTTGTGTATGGGAAAAACACACGGTTTAGCACCAATGCGTTCCTCCCAATGAAAGAGATCATCGCGCAGTTAGATCAATTCAGACCGGATATCATTTATTCTTACCCTGCTACGTTTTTTCAATTAGCGTACTATAAAAGAAAAGGTCAGGGAGAACACATCAACCCAAAAGCATTTCTTACTGGTGGTTCGGTCCTTGAACCGTACACCAGGGCATATGTCGAGGAGACCTTCGGATGTAAAATGCATAATGTGTACGAATCCGTAGAATCCCTTGGAGCCCCGATGGCGTTTGAATGCAACGAGGGAACATGGCATATCAACTATGATTTTTTCCATATGGAAGCAATTGACGAACAGATGAAACCTGTTGAAAAGGGAAAACGAGGCCATATCGTGGTCACACGGCTCTATGGAAAAGCCACACCTATTGTGCGGTACACCGGGATGGATGACTGGATCGCCATCTCTGAAGACGAAGAATGCGCCTGTGGTCTGCATACCCCCGTGCTGAAAGGTGGCGTGGAAGGAAGAAAAAGTGATAGCGTGGTATTGCCCGATGGACGGGTGTTTCCCGCAGCATCATTTGCCAGTCTTTACAGCATCCTTAATGAGTTAAAAACAAGGAAAGTGAAACAATTTCAGATCGTTCAGAAGAAAATTGATGAAATCGACATCCTTGTCATCATCGATGAGGATCTCCGAAATGTTGGTCCCTCCCTTGATGTGATTTTTGAAAAAATCAAAGAGATTCATCAGAAAAAAGCAGGCTCGGGTGTACAGATCACTGTACGAGAGGTTCAGGACATTCCCCCCCAAAGAGGAAAACCAGCACCCCTTGTCATTTCCCTCATACGACCTGAGAAAGGATACAAGGTGATAGACGAATAATCGTTCTACAAAAATTTGTAAAGATTTTTTTTTTCAGAGCTTATTTCATCTTAGGGCTGAAATCGTTGTTTCATCGTTAAGCCTAAATAATAGCGAATGTTACTCCATATACTTTCTTTCAGAAGGGCTTGTAGCTCAGCTAGGCTAGAGCAATCGGCTCTTAACCGATTGGCCGAGGGTTCGAATCCCTCCAAGCCCGCTGATTCTTGCATTGTATAAATGCTCTTGTTTTATTTAATCGCTATGTTTCATTTTTCTTAAATAAATAGATTTAAATTCAATTAGTGATACAACCCCGGGCAATGAGTGGAGGCTTGCTATGAAAAACATTATCGTACATTCTGTTCTAGCAATTTTTTCCTTTTCGATGTTAGTGGCGCTTGTTCCTGGGGTTTTAGCACAAACAAACATCCTGTCGAATTCAGGTTTTGAAGATGGTCTAGGTTCATGGAACGTCACTTCAGGTACTGCTGTGTATTCAATTGATACGTCAACAAGACATTCTGGGGCTTCTTCAGTCATGGGTGTTGAAACTAGTTTTGTAAATCTTGGTCGACTGTACCAAAATGTTACAGGGCTGGTAAGTCCTGGAACTCAATTTAAGATAAGTGGTTGGATAAAAACACTGAATGTGGCGGGTGGCGTGGTTATCGGCTTAGAATATGTTTCCTCAAATAATTATACCCCTGTTGATGGATACATTGTGGAAATAGGATATGTTGGTGGTACGAACGATTGGGCATTCTTCGAAAGTCCTACATTTACCATGCCCGCTATGCCTTCAGATGCTGTTGCATTGTATTTCTTGATTGACTTTAACATGGGAAACGGAACTGCATGG
>DATMWV010000143.1:0-4214 GCA_035562195.1 Thermoplasmatota archaeon | reverse complement strand
GCCAGACCAACCAATGCACAATTCGCATCCTGCAGAAATTCCTTGAGATACGGATGTTTTTCGAGATGAATATCCATAAAATGTTGTCTGTTGTCTATGATTTCCGTTGCATTTCCAACAACAGTCACCGCAATAGCATTTTTAATATCCGATGAAAGGTTTTCTCTATTATCGATAAGCATGGAGATTTTTGCATTTTTTCTAATGTTTTCGTATTTTCGTGTCTGTCGCAACGTAGCAAAAATAAGATACGAAAGATCCTCTGTTGAAGAGAATGCAACCAAACTGGTATATGGTTCGTTACTCGCTTGTGTGGCAATAACAGCAAACCGTTGTTTTATGAACAACTCATGAAGTTGTTTTTTCTGTTGTTCTTCTATCATAAAGTCATTTTACTGGCTAGATGGTAGATGCAGTTCATAGCCTCGACGGACTAGAGGGGTGTTGATTAATGCACGTAGGAAATCCAAAGGAGGAAATTGTTCCTTATATCCTAACACCGCTACGTAGTCCCCTCCGGTCTGATAATGATCCCAATAATAGACATAATACGTTCCTGTGATGTTAATCGTCTCATCAAACCTTGGTCCCTGATAGTATGATTTTCCACCGAAAGGTTCAAAAAACTGATCTCGAGGGCTACCGGGTGGTGCATCCTGTTTTACTATCACCCCACATCCTTCTGGCAAATCGAAAGGAAGAGTCTGATTTGGTGGTGGAAGCCCAGGACCAACTAACGCGAACCATGGGGTAAAATTCGCATAAAAACCATCGCAGACCGGTACGATAACTTCAAGGTAGACTCGTAACGGTTTATCCTTGATAGCAAAGCTATACACATCGATATCGGTTGATGGATTCACCCAATCTGTTTCCAACCAGGAATACACTGCTATCGACTGGGTGATGGATTTTCGCACCTGAAATGGCTGTTGAGCAGAGGAGTCACGGCGTTCTAAATACGGCACATGGGCAAGGACGGTCGGAACAAGAAAAAGACTCGCACAGATAAAAACAAAGAGTACCACGTTTCTTCTTTTCATATCATAACTTAACTCAGCTGCCCTATATAAATATTTTTTTTCATATATCTCGTTGCAAAAGGACGTAGCTCCGCAAAACAGATATACTAAAAAACAATTCATAATAACAAAAATGTGGGGAGATTGTGTATAATGTCTGAAATGAAAATCATGTGTCCGAAATGCCGTCATCAGTTCACCACCAAGGGTGCACCAAATGAAAAAATCTATGTGACGTGTCCATCGTGTAAGACCTCTGGGACGTTTACTGTTCCTTCAGGGACCTGTGACCCTAACAAAGTTGAGTGTTTCACTCAGGAAGGGGACGTCCGTTTTAAGAAATTACGGACCTTCAACGCAGTGATGGGAGTGATCCATATGCTGCAGGGAATATTGATGCTGGTGTTAAGCAATGCATTTACGCTTCCTTTGAATTTCACACGTCCTGAGTATAATGCTGTGACCAACACGATTTCTCCGGTATCTGAAACCTTTTTTAACGTACCGATCGGACCGCTTGTGGCTTTGTTCCTTTTTATGTCGGCGACTGCTCACATCCTCCTGTCAACTGTTCTGTACAAGTGGTACGTAAAAAACCTTCAGAACCATATCAATCCAGCCCGGTGGTACGAGTACTCATTTAGTGCCTCGTTGATGATCTTTATTATCGCGATGCTTGTAACAATATATGATTTTGGGACCTTGCTTGCATTATTTACTCTCACAGCTGTGATGAACCTTATGGGCTTGATGATGGAGATACACAATCAGACGACGAAAAAAACGAATTGGATTTCCTATAACATCGGCTGTATCGCAGGGTTTATCCCCTGGGTCGTTATCTTTATCCCACTAGTGACAGCTGCTGCAGTACCAGATTTTGTTATTGCGATTTTTATCACTATTGCAGTTTTTTTCAATTTATTCGCCATCAACATGTTCCTCCAATACAAGAAGATCGGGAAATGGAAGGATTATCTGTATGGCGAACGCATGTATGTCGTCCTGAGCCTGGTTGCGAAATCCGCGCTTGCCTGGCAGGTGTTCGCTGGGACGCTTCGACCAATGTAAGGACTGGTCGAAGATTGTTTCCTCCGTGTGTTTTTTAACACACAGCAGATATCAGTCCCTATGAATGCTCTTGCGGGAACTCTTCCCAGGTTGGACGTTCCGTATTTTCAGCAGACTCGGACTGCTACCTGTGGTCCTGCGTGTCTGATGATGGTGATGAAATACTGGAATTCATCCTTGGAGTTATCAAGAAAATTCGAATTTCAACTCTGGAAAAAGAGCTATTCATTGTTGTTCTTCGGAGGGACGTTCCAGTTCGGTTTAGCAACAGCGGCAACAACGCTTGGTTTTAAAACAGAGATTTATCAGAAGCAGCGATTTTCAGATGGGTATCCAAGATTTTCTCAGCTTGCCACTCTGATTGAAAATATTGTTTCACAGACCTCTCGACGCTCTCATATACCGGTTTATTACGGGCAAGAGAACCTCACAGTAATCAGTGATGCGCTCCGTCAGTCGATTCCACCTATTGTTTTTATAAATTTATATCCTATCCTTGGTGAGAACGTCTTCCACTGGGTCGTTGTTACTGGTGTAGACGAACAGAATGTCTCCATAAATGATCCGTATGTCCCAAGAGGATTTAATGGACAGCAAAAGAAAAATTATCCGATACCATTGGATGTCTTTTCACAAGCGATGGCAACGCAGACTAGCAGAACGTTGCGACTCCCACCTTGTGTCGTTTTTGTTCATCCCTAGATATTTTTTTCACCTACTGACCTACGCGAACCTTTAAATGACCATTATCTTTTTTTAATTCCCTATGCGGATCCTCATTACTGATGAAATGAGCCTGAGTAATGTGTTTACCTCTTTTGATCGTTCCTTTCTGTATTCATTCTCCTTTGTCCCTACCGTGATTACGGCACGACAGTTAGCCGCGGTCACCCCCTTGGTTCATACACTGTTTATACAAGAAGGAAACCGTAGGATTGATTTTGATGCGGATTACGATGTGGTGCATATCAATTTTAAGACCGCGCTAGCCCCGAGAGCGTACGAGGTCGCTGACATCTTTCAGAAAAAAGGAAAACGTGTTGTCTTAAGCGGCTATCATCCTTCTGCGTTACCAGAGGAAGCAAGACAGCATGCAGATAGCGTGATTGTTGGTGACGCAGTCAGCCTTTGGCCGTTGGTGGTTAGGGACCTTGAAACTGGGGTTCTCCAACCACTCTACACCTCAACAGACACCTGTGATCCTCTCCTATTGCCGTCAACACAATCGATAAAATTAAAGGGCCTTCAACTGACCAATTCCATTGAAGCGACCAGAGGTTGTCCTCATAGATGTGATTTTTGCCAGGACTCAAATATTCGTGATGGGGCATTATTTCGCACACGCCCCATCGATGATGTTATTGAAGAAATCGCATCTCTTCAGCAGAAAATATTTTTTTTCACTGATTTTTCACTCACCATCGATTTAACTTATACGAAAGAACTGTTTCGTCGGATGCGGAAATTAAAGAAGAAGTTCATCTGTGGGGGAAATGTTGATGTCCTTGTTGAGGACGAAGAATTGTTACGTCTTTCCCATGAGGCAGGATGTATCGAATGGATCAGCGGGTTTGAGACGTTTTCCCAAGAGTCACTTAACGGTGCGCACAAGCAGACGAATATCGTTGAAGACTATGTTCGTGCTGTGAGGAAAATCCATAAATACAGAATGGCGGTGTTTGGGACGTTTGTCCTTGGTTTTGATGAGGATACCCCTGATATTTTTGAGGTGATGCGTACACATATTGGAACGCTTGGTATTGATGCAGTGAATTTTGCTCTGCTCACACCCTACCCTGGAACTCCTTTGTTCAATCGTTTAGACCGAGAAGGAAGGATTTTAACAAAGGATTGGTCAAGATATACTCGTAAAAATGTTGTGTTTGAACCAAAAAATATGACGAAAAAAGAATTGGAGGATGGATTCCGAACTATCACGTTGTCTTTTAGTTCTCTTCCTTCTATGGGGTATCGGACGATGCGTAGCTTGAGCCTTGGGTTCTATCCTTTTATTGCAACTTTTGCGGGGAACCTTGGGCAAGTTATGAAGACCTAAAAAAAAAAATCGGAAAAAGTAGTTACTTTGAGATATTACAGACTTCGGAGCCCTCATCTGTACAT
>DATMWV010000142.1:0-3438 GCA_035562195.1 Thermoplasmatota archaeon | reverse complement strand
GTCTCTTGCGGTCTGTCCGTACCATTCACCATAGATACCGTTGTTGCTGCTATCCCAGCTTGAGAAGTTATGGTTCTTATCATAGAGATCCGCATAGTATAATTCTGAAATGAAACATGGCTCATCCCAACCTGTGTTATTATCAGCATTGTAGACATATCGAATCGGTATGGTCTGGAAATCCCCGACAAGCATGACATAGGTAATTCCCCATTCTTCCTTTGCTGTTTTAATAAAATACTTAATTTTCTCTTGCTTGTCCCTCCCATTCCAGAACATCTGATGATACACATCATTAAGAGTCACCATGTTTGTTTTCATCCCAACACGGTTCTTATGGACAATTAATGGTTGTAACGCGTCAGCATATTTTTTCGGAGCGATAATGAGAAGATCATAGATGACCGGACTTGGTTGTTCAGCAGAAGAACCAGTCGTACTATCAATGATCTCATCAGAGAGAAACGAATTTTGTGCTGTGATCGAAGGACCAAGCAGGAATCCAATGACGACTACGAAAATTACAAGTGATTTTTTTATAACTGCTTTATTCAACCGTTTCATAGGAAATTCCCCATCAATAAATATACGCGACACTTAATAAATGTTTACTCCTTTTTTTTATAACATAAAAGGAATACCATCTAAAAAGAGCAGTATTGAACTATGAACGGACATCGAGGTGAACCGAATAAATATATTAATAGGACTTCAGCTATGTGATGCCTCTGATGAAATCAACCTGCACCTATCCCTGTTATCGAACCAACAAAAAACCTTCTTCTAAGGCAGGAAAAAAAAGAAAGAACCTCAGATTGGTTTTTTTTGATATGGATGGGGTGTTGCTTGATACCGTCAGCTCTTGGCGGTATGTCCATGAGTACTTCGGGACGACGAATGAACGGTCGATCATGCCGTATCTCCTGGGGGACATCGATTACCTGGAGTTCATCAGACGGGATGTCTCACTTTGGAAAACAAATGGAACCGCGGTGAGTAAAGCAACCATTGAAAAAATATTGTACTCTATTCCTCTTATCAACGGTGTACAGGAATGTATCACCTTCCTTAAAGAGCATGAAGTACAGACTGCGATTGTCAGTGCAGGCCTTGATATTTTAGCAGAAAAAGTCGCAAGAGACCTAGGAATTGATTATACGTTTGCAAACGAAGTGAAAGTTGGTTCTGACGGACGTTTAACTGGTGAAGGCGTACTACATGTGGAACTGATGCAGAAAGATAAAAATGTCAAAGAGTTGGTTGACAAACTCCATCTTTCCTTGGATGCCTGTGCTGCGGTGGGGAACTCCTGTTTTGATATCCCGATGCTTGAGGTCTGTGGTCTTGGTATTGCGTTTAATCCTGAGGATGCGTGTATCGTGCAATGTGCTGATGTCGTCGTAAAGGAGAAAGATTTACGTGAATTAATCCCGACGTTCCAAACATACCTCTGATGAGTTATTCACCGATAAAACTCTGGGTCCAGAGGGGTCGGCTTGGTTGTTGTCCTGCTTCTAAGAGTTGTTTCCATGCTTCATCTGTTAAACGGTCTGACATTGGCTGCTTGAACTCATAATAGCTGAACACCGGGCCTGCTCCCATGGTGATTTTCCCGTCAGGGGTTTTATACGCAGTGATGATGAGATCGACGTACCCGACCGCTTCTTCCAGGACTAACGCTGTGTTGGTATCCGTATGAACATCAGCGATGATGGTGGTTTCCTTGCCCTGGTCGTTGACCCCGGTGATGATGCCATCGAGATGTTTACCAAAGTCACGAATGAATTCGTAATCGCTTTCGTTAAGCTGTTTTCCTTCCAGCTCGAACGTTGAGATGGCAAGTAATCTTCTGAGAAGTGTTTCAAGGTTGTTCAGTCGATAGGTCTCTGTTTCATTCAACACCTGAAGATCAGTTAGACCTCTCCGTGTCATTGTTGTTAACGCAAGCAAGCGTTGATAAAACTCAGGGACCGGTTCTACATACCCAATACCAGGTGTTTCCTCTGGTGGGATCGAAGTGATTCTTGGGGTATAGGACTGTTTTGCATACAGGATCGTATCATGACGTAACTCGGTCCATGAGGCAAGCACGGTCTGGAGTTCCTTATCTGCCCATGCGTTGGTCTGCATAAAACTTGGATACCGGGAATCGAAGGATCCGAGCAGAGGTTTTAGTGCATAGAGCCAGCCCCAGTACAAATTCCGGTTCCATTCTGTTATATTCAATGAAGCAAACTGACTGGTGAGATTCGCGACCTGGAGGTCATAAAATTCATATGCGGTGTCTCCGTCTTCATCCAAAAGTTCTCGTGCTCGTGTCGAGCCAAGGATAGTCATGATGTCAAGACCCCGTGGCATGACCCGTTGCCCCATCCAATATGTAAACGGTGTCCCGTCACCAGTGTATTGACCCGTGGTTGGGAACACAAGGTTCTGAAACATATAGGAATCCGGGATGAAACGCTGTCCCATCAGTCGCATCCCCTTTGTTTTTTCAAGGACCTCATTGAGTTGTTCTTTTGAGAACGGTGGTTGAATACCAACGTTACCTGTCCCTCCATAGATCTGGGGGCTGCGGAGTTGCGCTAAGGTTCCAAGCAGCGTAAGCTTTTTTGTCTCATTGGTAAATTCAGTTGCGTTGAATCGGGTTCCGAACACCGTATTGATGCTGGTGAGATACTCAAATGGGATGAGATCATCTGCAGTCCCAACAAAGAAAGAGGTAACCGCGTAGACTCTCCCCCAGAGTTCCTCTAAAGGTCTCTCATGGTCTGTAAGAGAGGATAACGCAGTTGAGATAAGACATGCTTGGGTTGTTGCGATGTTCGCATCCACCTCTTTGACAATATCACTGCCGCGCAGGAGGAACGTGATTCGTCCGTACCACATCATTGTTTTGAAGTATCGTTTGAGTTTCTCTGATTGGGTGTAATGACCACGTGGGTGATATTGTGAGTAATCCTCTTTATAATGGAAGATGGAGCTGTCCTGGAATCCATCATGTGCTTGAATAAAAGACAGCTCTGTTGTGATATTATCGTTAACGTACTCTGGGATCGAGAATGAAACGGTTCTAATGGTCTCCGAGTTGTTGTATCCATCCGATGGTGTCTGCAGCAGAGATAATGCTACCCCAAAAAACCCGACGTTTCGTCTGGCTGCTTCCTTTAAATGAGGCTCAGTGAATGTTTCATAGTCTTGAATCGATTTATCAAACAATGCTTTGCTGAGGTCCAGGATGCTGTCGAAGAACTCTCGTTCTTCAATTCCTTTCAATGTCTGGTCGAACATGATATGGTAGAGGTGTAACAACGTATCAGAGGTGACAAACACAGGGATCTCATGATCTTTTAGATAATCATATGGCTCAGTGATATCATCCTCGACACCAAAGTCTTGGACAACAAATCCATTGTTTCTCAACAGTTCTTTCTGTTC
>DATMWV010000141.1:0-11197 GCA_035562195.1 Thermoplasmatota archaeon | reverse complement strand
CTTGGTATTCAACGCTATAAAGGTCTTGGTGAGATGAATCCGCAGCAGTTGTGGGAAACAACCATGGATCCTGATTGTCGGCTGATGCTTCAGGTGACGATTGAAAACGCTGTTGAAGCTGATGAGTTGTTCACGATTCTGATGGGTGAGGCTGTTGAACCAAGAAGAGTGTTTATTGAACAACATGCCAAAGATGTGGTGAATCTGGATATCTGAGGTGAGGAAAAATGGCTGAGATTAACAAGAAAAACGATCAACCACGTGATATTAACGAAGAGATGAAACGAGCATTCATTGATTATTCGATGAGTGTGATCATGAGCCGAGCGCTCCCTGATATAAGGGACGGGCTCAAACCAGTGCATCGACGGATATTATACGCGATGAATGAAAAAGGGGTTACCTTTGAAAAACCGTATAAGAAGTCTGCTAATATCGTCGGAGAAGTCCTGGGGAAATATCATCCGCATGGTGATCAGGCTATCTATGATTCCATGGTGCGTATGGCACAGGATTTTTCGCTCCGATACCCGTTGATCGCCGGTCAAGGTAACTTTGGTTCAGTCGATGGTGACAGCGCGGCAGCCATGAGATATTGTGTCACTGGTGATGCCATGGTTTTGACCAATCAAGGGATCATGGACATTAAAGATATAGCACCGGGCGAAGAGACAGATATCAATGTACAAATTGTTAATTATCAGAACCAAAAAACTCATGCATCGAAATTTTTTAACTCTGGAAAACATCCAACAATATACCTGCGGACTCAACAAGGGTATGAATTAGAAGGATCATATAATCATCCGGTGATCACCTGGGTAAACGACCATGGTGTCCCACACCTGAAATGGAAGATGCTTTCTGAAATAACAAAAAATGATTATGTGGTGTTAAGTAGAGCCTCTCACTGTTTCCCTGAAAAAAATATTTCGTTACGACAATATCATCCTTTGGTTAGTAAAAGAACGAAAATCTTCCAATTACCACAAACGATGAATGAGGAACTAGCGTTTCTCTTAGGTGCTCTGGTATCGGAAGGTAGTTTTCACCAGAAGCAAATACTGTTCAATAACCTCAATAAAGAGTATTACAACAAAGTGAAAAAAGCAATTCTTCATCAATTCCCAGGAATTAACCTTTATGAGCGTACGTTACCGAAGTGTCACTGTGTCGAATTGAGTATCTATTATACCCATGTCGTTGAATTTTTAAAGAACATTGGATTAACACAGACTACTTCTGCGAAAAAGGAAATACCATTTACGGTTCTTCAATCAACCCGTGGATGCGTCGCAAGTTTCCTTAGTGGGTTATATGAAGGAGACGGCTCAGTATCATATAAAGTAGATAAACGACATGGCGGAAAAACCATTGAGCTAACCTATCTATCAAATAGTAAAAAACTCATCCATCAACTGAAGACCGTATTGCTTAATTTTGGGATAATTACTACTCTACCCTATAAAGATAAACGAAACCCATGCTACAAGCTGATAATCTCTGATGTGAATAACATAAAAAGATTCCAGGAAAACATTGATTTTTCCTGTTCTAAAAAACAGAAACGTTTAGCACAGGTTAAAAGTTTGAACTCAACACGCATGAGTAAAAACGATTTTATTCCGTTTCTTGCTGATTATTTACGTGCCAAATACAATGACCCGTTGTTCCATCGATATAATTATGATCGTTATAACAATCTGCGGAGAAACTACCGTCTTCTGATGAAAAAACTTGATACAGTTGATAGAAAACTTATCGACGATATCCTTCATTATGAGTATTTCTTTAATCGAATATACGAAATTACGCCAACCTGTGAGGAAAAAACAGTGTATTCTCTTCGCGTTGACAGCCCGTGTCATTCGTATATTGCGAATGGCTTTATCAACCATAATACTGAAACAAAAATGGCGAAGATCACTAAACTCATGCTTCAGGATATTGACAAGGAAACCGTGGAATGGCATGATAATTATGATGGATCCCTCAAGGAGCCTGATGTGCTTCCTGCGGTACTGCCAAATCTGTTAGTCAACGGTTCGTCTGGTATCGCGGTTGGTATGGCGACAAACATGGCGCCTCATAACATCTGTGAGGTCATCGATGGCACCATCCGGATGATCGATGCCCCTGAGACATCGACTGCTGAGCTTATGGAGATCATCAAAGGACCTGATTTTCCCACCGGCGGTATCATCTGCGGGCGTGGTGGGATTCTTTCTGCGTATTCCACGGGTCGTGGCTCACTTGTCATTCGTGCGAAAACCTCCATTGAAGAAGGGGAGCAGAAAAATAAAATCATCGTCCATGAGCTGCCGTACCAGGTGAACAAATCTGTTTTGTTACAGACCATTGCTGAGCTGGTCAAAGAAAAGAAACTCGAAGGAATCTCTGATCTTCGTGATGAAAGCGACCGGAAAGGCATGCGTATCGTCATTGAACTGAAACGTGATGCTATCGATGATGTTGTGCTGAACCAATTGTTTGAACATACCGAGCTGCAATCCTCGTTCGGTGTGCTGAATCTCGCGATTGTCAAAGGAGAGCCAAAAGTCCTGATGCTCAGAGATATCCTGCAATATTACATTGAATATCGCATTGAGATCATCACCCGACGAACCACCTATGATCTGAAGAAAGCAAGAGAGAAAATGCATATCCTTGAAGGCCTGATGATCGCCCTGCGAAACATCGATGAGGTCATCAAGGTCATCAGACAAAGCAAAGAAGTCGAAGAGGCAAAAAACAGGCTGATGACGCGGTTTAAACTTTCTGAGATTCAAGCCAAGGCTATCCTTGATATGCGCCTGCAGAAGCTCACCGGCATGGAAATCGAATCTGTCGAAAAGGATTACAATGAAACCAAACAGCTGATTGAAGCACTTGAAACACTCCTCGCAGATAAACAGATGATCCTTGCGGAAATCAAACGAGAGCTTTTGGAGATAAAAGAAAAATTCGGTGACGCACGACGCACCCAGATCGTCGAAGGCGAAGCAGGCATCGATATCGAAGATCTCATCCCTGTGCAAGACGTGGTAGTCACCATTACCAAAGATGGTTACATTAAACGTATTCCGACAGAGACCTACCGGACACAGCACCGGGGTGGAAAAGGGTTAATCGGTGTACGGCCAAAAGAAGAAGATTTCGTCGTTGACTCATTTATCACCAGCACCCATGATTACCTGATGTTTTTCACCAACCATGGCCGAGTCTACTGGATGAAAGGCTATAAGATCCCTGAAGGAGACCGTCATGCAAAAGGAAAAGCCATCATCAATCTCCTGCCGCGACTCGAAGAAGGGGAAAAGATTGAGACCGCGGTTCCTATCCATGAGTTTGACGATACACATTTCTTGATTTTTACCACAAAACAAGGAACCATTAAAAAAACGGTGCTGTCAGCCTACGGGAACATCAGAGTGAACGGAATCATCGCCATTAAACTAGAGGAAGGCGATGAACTCATGAGCGTGGAGCTCTCTGATGGAGCCAAAACTGTGATGATAGCAACTGCGGGTGGTCAAGCCTGTCGTTTCAATGAACGGGAGCTACGACCCATGGGACGAGCCACGCACGGCGTTATCGGTATTCGGCTGAAAAACAAAAAAGACAGGGTGGTCGCCATGACCGTTGTCGACATCACCGGTTCATTATTTACCATCACAGAGAACGGTTTTGGAAAACGCTCCCCTATCGATGAATATCGGATGACGCATCGAGGAAGCAAGGGAGTCCGTACCATTGTGACGAATGAGCGGAATGGAAGCGTCGTGTTCGTCAGCCAGGTCAACGATGAAAACGAACTAATCATTACGACGGAACAGGGTATGACTGTCCGAATACCAGTCCGAGATATCAGGGAACAAGGCAGGAACACCATGGGTGTACGGATCATGCGGCTCAATGAAGGTGACAAGGTCGTCTCCGTGACCATTACAAAGATACTTGAGGAAAACGGCAAGGAACCATCACAGGTTGAGGCCATGGAACGGATGCAGATTGGCATGGTGGAGGAAAAAACAGAACCAGCAGAGGCACCAAAACCAAGTATTGAACAGATAGAACCAATGCAAGAAGTAAAAAAACAAGAACCAATCATGGAACTACCACTGCCTACAAAGAAAGAAGCAGTGCGTAAGAAACCGATGAAAATCATAAAACCAAAGAAGGAAAAAACAACGTCGGTGAAGAAAAGCAAGACAAAAAAACCAAAGAAAGTGACCCTAAAACCAGTGAAAAAACAAAAGAAAATCAAGGTAAAACCAGCAAAGAAAATAAAGACAGGAAAGCCAAAGAAGGTACAATCAAAACCGGTGAAAAAACCTAAGAAAACAAAAACAGCCAAGAAGCTGAAAGCAAAGAAACCTCAGAAGAAAAAACCAAAACGTCAATGATCGGTTAGGCGGTTGGAGCGGCAGGTGGTTTTTCTATTTCTTTTTTCTTTTTCTTCGGGCAATCAGAATTTATGCATAAATCCCACGCCCGTCGATCCTTCATTTTCACCTGAACCACCGGTGTGTTACAGGCATCGCACAGTTTCGTCGTCATCGTCAAACCACCCTGCTGAGGAAGTGAATAGGTATTCGTACAATCAGGGTATCCCGAACAACCGACAAAACGTTTGCCTTTCTTTGAAATCCGGACCATGAGGGATTTCCCGCATTTCGGACATGGCCCAATCGTGTTCTGCGCTTTGACAGCATTGTTGATGTTTTCCTTGATTTTTTCTTTCTCAGGCTCAAGTTCTTCCATTACTTTTGTAAGCATCGACCGTGATTCTCGAACGGTTTCCCCGAGCGTCTTCTTCCCTTCTGCAATATCGTTCATGTCCGCCTCAAGCTCAGCAGTCATCTTTGGTTTGACCACATCGCAGTTTATCAACGCATCAACAACAGCGATAGCGGTCGAGGTCGGAGTAGGGGTCCCTCCCATGACATATTTCCGATAGTACAATTTGCTAATAATCTCATGACGAGTTGATTTTGTCCCAAGTGAGAGCTGCTCCATCTTCGCTATGAGTGCTCCTTGGGTGTACCGCTGTGGTGGTTTTGTAGAATCCTTCTTTATCGTGATTTTCATGATTTCGAGTTTTTCTCCCTCGAGCAGTTCTGGAAGCTGTTTCTTTTTCTCTTTGAAATAGGGATAGAGGTGTTTCCAGTTTGCTTCAACAAGTCTATATCCGCTTACGATAAATTTCTCCCCGGAGATATCGAACCAAACGTCGGTTGTCTCAGAGATTGCATCCTTGGCAAGGGTGGCAAAAAACCTTCGGCAGATGAGCTCATAGATTCTTTCCTGATCGGAACCGAGTTTTTTCGATGGTGCATCAACAGGGTGAATCGGGGGATGGTCTGTGGTTTGTTGTTTTCCTCTGGTCGGGTAATCTCTGCCGTTTGTTTGAATTTCCTTTACCTCTTTAGAGAAATGCGCCTCTGATAACTTTTGTAAAATACTTTTGATGTTCAGCGATGGTGGATAGACGGTGTTATCTGTTCGAGGGTACGATGTCAACCCCATCATGTAGAGTTCTTCAGCAATGCTCATTGCTTTTGCCGCGGAAAAACCCAGATAGGAAGCTGCCTGGATGAACGTCGTCGTATTGAAAGGAGCAGGGGGAAGCTCATTGGCAACAATTTTTTTGACTTCTTTGACCAATGCTTCTTTACTGTCTTTGATTTTAGTATACAACTCCTGAGCAGGTTGTTCTTCTCTGAACACCCCGTGCTCGTGAGTGGTATCAAATGGTTTATCTTTCTTCAGATGTGCAAGAAGCACCCAATAGGGTTTGGGGATGAAGGTTTTGATTTCTTTTTCTCGTTCGACCAACAGTGCAAGCGTCGGTGATTGCACTCGACCAATGGAAAGAAAATCTCGGCCTAGGCGACGGGATGTTAAGGAGATAAATCGTGTTAAGACAGCGCCCCATACTAAGTCGATAACCTGACGTGCTTCACCGGCATACGAAAGATTATAATCTACCTCAGTGAGATTGTCAAAAGCGGTATTGATCTCAAAAGGAGTGATCGCGCTATATCTGGCTCGTTTTATTTGAGTAATAGCAGGATTATAACTTCTCAGAAGGTCTACGACCTCAACACCAATGAGTTCACCTTCTCTGTCAAAATCTGTTGCAACAATTAACGAAGGAGTATCTTTCACCAGGGTTTTTAATGCGGAGGCGATACCTTTTTCACTGACGTTTTTTAAGGGTTCCACTTCGATAAGTTCATGAGGGGGGATCTTTGTCCATTGATTAAAACCACTTGGGTAATCCAGGTTGATGATATGCCCTTTTAGCCCGATCACGTTCCATGGCTCATTGTTTTTTGTAAACGAATATACAGGGATTTTTCCAAGATGATTACTTTTTACTTGACCACCGGAAAGAATGTACGCGATCCTTCTCGCAGCAATGTTTTTCTCACAAATCACTAATTTCATGATTGGTCCTAGTTTGAGAACTGAACATTAAGATGTGATATAATTAGTTTACGATAGTGGAAAAGAGGAGGTTGAAACTATTTATATGGTGACCGTATTTCCTGATGTGAGACTATGAAAATTCAGATCATCATGGGGTCGTCTTCTGATATGCCTGTTGCAGAAAAAGCGAAAGCAATTTTTGAGGAATTTGGTATCATGTATGATATAAAGGTTGCATCTGCACACCGGACGCCAGATGTACTTCAAAACCTCGTTGAAAAAAGCGATGCAGACGTCTTTATAGGGATTGCTGGTCTTTCCGCTGCGTTGCCTGGAACGATCGCTGCTCATACGATCAAACCAGTGATAGGGGTTCCTGTGAGCGGAAAGGTCAACCTCGATGCTATTCTTTCCATCATTCAAATGCCTCCAGGGGTTCCGGTTGGAGCTGTTGGTCTTGACCGGGGGGAGAACGCTGCATTACTTGCCATAGAGATCCTTGCTGTTCACGATACAAAATTGGAAAAAAAATTACTTCAATATAGGAAGACGATGCGGAAAAAAGCTTTGTCAAAATAGAGGTTTATCAGATGTTTCATGCAGAAAAGTTTATAGAAAAAACCATTTTAAATCTTCAGAAGGAAATCAAGGGGAAAGCACTGATTGCATTCTCCGGAGGAGTGGACAGCACGGTCTGTGCTGCTTTAGTCAATAAGGCGATCGGAAAACAGTTAATCGCTGTGCATGTCAACACTGGGTACATGCGGAAGAATGAATCCGAACAGGTTAAACAGATGATGGAAGACTTAGGATTAAATTATCGGTATATCGTAGCAAGTAAAGAGTACTATACGGCATTGAAAGGTGTCGAGGACCCGGAGAAAAAACGGAAGATTATTGGGGAGAAATTCATCAGAATCTTCGAAAAGGTAGCCCGAAAGGAAAAAATCAACTACCTCGTACAAGGAACGATAGCACCGGACTGGATTGAATCAGGCGGAGGTCTTCGGGATACCATTAAATCTCATCATAATGTAGGTGGATTACCAAAGGATATGAAATTGAAACTCGTCGAACCCCTCCGTGACCTTTATAAGGATGAGGTTCGTAAAGTCGCCCGTGCGCTGCAATCACAGGTTTCAGAGCGGCAACCATTCCCTGGTCCTGGGCTTGCGATTCGTATAATTGGCGAAGCAACCCCAGAACGCACCAGACTTGTTCGAGAAGCCTGCGATATTGTTGAAAAGGAAATCGAACGTGCCTCAGACCAAGGACTCATGGAACGCCCCTGGCAGTATTTCGCGGTGTTGATCCCCATAAAAACCGTTGGAGTACATGGCGACAAACGCGCCTATGGGAACACGATTGCGATTCGTGCCGTGCAGAGTGTGGATGCGATGACCTGCCATTATAGCACAATTCCCCATGATGTGCTTGATACGATTTCAACGAAGATCACAAATACCCTTAAGGAGAAAGTGAATCGGATCGTCTATGATGTGACCAACAAACCTCCAGGGACCGTTGAATGGGAATAACCTTATGGTACGCATTTATGTGATCGATAACGGTGGACAATGGACGCATCGGGAATGGCGGACGCTCCGTGACCTTGAGGTTGAGACAACTATCGTACCAAACATAACACTGTTTAAGGAGTTACAGAAAGAAAACGTCCAAGGGCTTGTTCTCTCTGGTGGAGCACCACGAATAGGACTGAATAGCACTCTTGGGAATTGCGCGGAATATCTTGATAAAGCTGCGTTTCCGATTCTTGGCATCTGCGCGGGGCATCAATTCATGGCACGTTATTTTGGTGGAATGGTCCAACCATCGAAACTCCCTGAGTTTGGGCACGTTGAACTTACTCTCTGCGTTGATGATGACATCCTTTTTCGAGGAGTACCAAAAAAATCAGTTGTATGGGAATCCCACAACGACGAGGTCACCATCCTCCCAAAGGATTTCATAAAACTTGGGGAAAGCGAAAATTGCGACATCCAAGCGATGCGACATCAGAAAAAACAATTCTACGGTCTGCAGTTTCACCCTGAGGTGGAGCATACGCAATTCGGAGAGCAGATCTTTAAGAATTTTATCCGTCTGTGTGAAGAGTAAAAAATTATTTTTTCTTAAGAAAAAAGCTTCGATAGATCGTTTCTGCAAGCACGATAAAAAGGAAGAAGAAAATAAGCACGGCAAAAAAACTGCCAAGGATGAATAAAACCATGATGGTGAGATTGTTTTGGGAGAAAATATCAGGATTTGCTCCAAGATAACTACTTCCTGAGAGGATGATAAAAAAAACAATCGTCAGCATAACAGAGATAAAAAATTCAAAGGAATAGTTCTTTTTCCCTGAATGTTTCGAGGTTGCCTCATCTAATCCTTGTGCAGATGCTTCTTCATTCATCTCCTTTTTTTGGGTTTCTGTCAGTTTTTTCTGACAGGATAGTGCTTCTAAGAATTTTTTATATTGCGTTTCAGATTCAAAGAGAAGAGATGCCCCTTGATATCCGCAGTTTTTACACACTTCATTCCATGAGGATAACCCAGAGATGATCCCATCACCGAGAGTTCCGATTCCGATATTTTTACTACCACAGACGGGACATGCATTTATTTCCATTGTTTACACCAATGTTTATTTCCATCGTTTGAACAGTGAATGTTGTAAACCGAGTTGATCAAAGACTTTCCCTACAATGAAATCTACGAGGTCCTCTATTCGTTCTGGTTTATGATAAAACGCTGGCATAGCAGGCAAGATGACTGCTCCGCTTTCTTTTGCCGCAAGCATGTTCTTAATCCCAGGGAGATCTAAAGGTGTTTCTCGCAGCACTAAGATGAGTTTTTTCCCTTCCTTCAGGCAACAGCTTGCTGCCCGTGATGTTAATGTATCTCCAAATCCATGAGCAATGGAAGAAAGGGTTTTCATGCTGCAGGGGATAACAATCATTCCATCGAGAGGGAACGACCCACTTGCCGGGCCTGCGAATAAATCATCGTTGTCATAGACAACAGACGCTTGTGTTTTGAGAATGGTTTGTGTATAGCTTGTTTCATGTTGAAGGATCTTTTTTGCTGCTTCAGAAACAACAAGATGTACCTCGTGATTCATCTTGTTTACTTCCTGGATCAGTCTGATACCGTAAATAATACCTGAGGCGCCTCCGATGCTTACAAAATACCTCATAGTCTATATCCCTTCTATTGCGCTTATAATGTTTGTAAGTGTGGTTTTGAAATGGGCATCTTTTTCAATGGCAGTCCCTGTAATGATCACATTGGCTCCTGCACGTGCTTTTTCTCTTGCGGTATCTGGGTCTCGAATGCCCCCACCGACGAAGAGAGGAATCGATGTGTTTTTCTTCACCGCCTGAATCATCTCATTAGGAACAGGATCTGGCGCTCCAGACCCCGCTTCAATGTAGAAAAACTTCATTCCGAGATATTCGGCTGCAAGGGCATACCCGACTGCGGTTTGAATATCATCTCGTTTAATCAAATCAGCTTCTCCGATACGACCTGCGGTCATCCCTGGTTCTATGATGACATACCCCATCGAAATCGGTTCAAGTCCTGAGTATTTTACAAATGGTGCTCCTTTGACATGTTCTCGGATCACATACCCGAGATTATTCGAGTTCAGAAGACTCATGAAGAACACCGCGTCAGCGTACTTGCTGAGGAATTTCGCACCAGACGGGAAGAGGATGACGGGAAGATCTGAATTTTTTTTGATGGCTTGAACCGTTTCATCTACCTGCTTCTGAGATAAAAGAGTTGAACCGCCAACCATGATCCCGCTACTGCCTGCTTCAGTAACGGTCTGTGCTATCTGTCCTGCTACCGCTGGTTTTTGTTTGTCAGGGTCAAGAAGTGCAAAATGTAGTTTCTTTTTTTTGGATAATTCGATGATGCTATCTGCGATGGTCATTGTAGGGGAAAAGAACACCGGATGTATTTATGTTTTATGCCTTAGGGAGAAGGTCTTTGAGTAATGTCTCTGAGCAACCGGCGAGAACACTGGTTCTTCCTATTAAGTCAAAATCCATGTCAAGATCATCACCCGTTATTGTTTTGACAAAACCTCCTGCCTCGCGAACAATCAGGGTTGCTGCAGCGATATCGACGACGCGAAGAATGTCCCTTCCTACAAAATAGTAATCAAGAGCACTGATGGCGACCAAGCACATCTCCAGGGACGCTGAACCGTATGAGCGTACATTGCCTTTTTTTGATAACATACCGGCTCGTGGGGTATAGATCTTACCAAGAGATATCGAAGAAAGCATCTCCGTAAAAGGCATCTCGCAGACTCTGACCCGTGCGTTGTTAAGGAACGCACCCTGGTGTTTCTCTGCAGTGAAGACATCACCGGTCGGGATGTTTTTGACGATACCATATTCGATATCACTTATCTTCGAAGTCCCTATCGCTAATGAGACGGAGTAAAAGGGGATACCTCGATAGGCGTTCCGTGTCCCATCCACAGGATCGAGCACGAAGACATAGGTACCACCGAAGTCAACAAAACCTTTCTCTTCGCTCAGAAGATTTACTTTTACTTCGGATTTTTCCAATAGTCTTATCGCGACATCTTCTGCGACTTGATCAATGTATGAAGTTGGTGAACCATCGGCTCCGATACCAACGGTTTTCCCAAGTTTATAAAAATTATTTTTTGACTCTTTTTTTACTTCTTTGCTTATTTTTTCGACAATATGATTGGCGAGCTGTTTGAGTTTCTCTTCCATAT
>DATMWV010000140.1:0-2149 GCA_035562195.1 Thermoplasmatota archaeon | reverse complement strand
ACCTCTATTAAAGAGCAGAAGACCAAAAAACAACTTGGGTGAAATTCACCCACCTATCTCTTTTTTTTTATTTTTTCTTCGCTTTATCCTAAAGAATAATTTCTTTTTTACCCATAGTTTTTTATGCTGTTTAGTATTTCTGTTTATGTGGTGGGAGTACTTCTTCATACCCATGTAAACAAAGTGGGTATGGGATAAGAAAGAGTTCTATGCCGTTCCAAAGACTCAGAACAAATCTCAATGCTGATGTTGGTATCGGAGCATTGATCATCTTTATCGCTATGATCATGGTCGCTGGAGTGACTGCTTCTGTGATGATACAAACCATGAATAACCTCCAACAACAAGCAGTGAAAACCAGTGAAGAAACGATACGAGATATCTCCAGTGGTCTGAAAGTCACCTTTGTGAGTGGGTATGTGCAAAATTCGACAATTACACAACTCGCTGTCTTTGTCAGTACAACTTCAGCATCTGATGATATCGATTTGAGCTATGGGATTCTTTCTCTGACTGATTCAGCAAAAAAAGTTATCCTCAATTATACAAGCACCTGTTTTAGCCATACTGTTTCCAATGGGTTATTTGGCACACTTGACACAAGTAATCTAACGTCGTCTCAGTTCGGAGTTCTCGTGATACGAGATAGTGATGGTTCCTGTAACGCGACAACACCTGTCATCGACGATGAGGATCTGGTTGTTCTTATCGTGAACACGACAACGTGTTTCTCCGGCCTAGGAACTCGTACTGATGTGACTGGGGAAATCTACCCAGAACATGGTGTTCATGGGGTTATAGGTTTTACGACACCAAGCACATACGTCCATAGCATTGTTGATTTACAACCATAATCGTATCATTTTGAATAAAAAAATAATAAGACTTTTGTTACTCTTCTGTTTACATCCCAAGGTATCCGCGTAACCCGATATCTACTGATATTGAGGTGATGGCCACAATCCAAGCAAAGGGGATAAAATAAAAAAAGGTGACAAGGAAATGACTTCCTCGGAGTGATCGTATCGTAAGCCCCATGAGAAACGAATGCGCAAGCAGAACAATGAAAATCAGGAAAAAATTCTGCGTGAACACCTCAGGTGGAACCGTGGTCAGGATCGCTCCGACATCAATATTTGATCCTTCGAATGGATTGCCTGCTTTGCTCGTAATCAGAATCTCATTGAGATGCCGTGCTACGACAAAGGAAATATAAATAGAAAAGGAAATCCCAAAGGTGATCCCTGCAAGCAGCGCGGACGTCGTCCGCACGATAGCAAGTTTTTTGACCCGCAGGTCTCGTATCTTGCGGATGTTTTCTGTAATCATTCGGGAAACCGTCCGAGGGTTCGCTGCTGCTGATGTCGCCTGTCTGAACATTTCACAGGATCGTTGGATGTAGTTACTGCCGGTATCCACTCCGAACCATTCCCAAGCAGCATCGTCATCAATACGGGTTCTCAAGCGTCGATACAGGTCTCTGATATGCTTGCTAAGCACCCCGTAGTCCTTCTCACTGAGGTAATAGACTGAATCGTTGATTCTGCCTCCTCGCATCGTTGAAATCGAGCCAAGGGCAGGTAGGAACCCCATGAAATTCCGTTCTTTTCGTGACATATGTTCTTCTTCTCGAAGAGCTTTCAGTCCAGGTATGAGCAGGGGCGTTAGCCCAGAAACGATCAGAAGCTCTATAGGTATCATGGAGACTATCGGAAGATTGAGATATACTTTTGATATCGGCAGTAAAATACAAAGCAAAATGGAGACGATTAGCGTCTTTTTGAATGTTTTTAATAGAGTAAGCTCCATTTCTCCTTTTTCCCCGGTGCTATGCCACATCTCATCAGGTGGAATCATAGAACGTAACAGATACAGAAGCATGCCTTCTGAAGCCAGCAACATGAATGATGACACATAAATAAAGCTCCCCATATCCTGTGACCCCATGATCATTGGCAGGACTATTCCCATAGACATGACAAAGATGATGGCGATGAGAAGGCTGACATACACCTCACTTAAAATCACGATGTTTTCATTACTTGCCTCGTATATCGTTTTATACTCCTGAAGCACCGCGTCCTGTTCATGTTCGATGAACTCTCGATGCTCAACACCGCTATCAAGACTCTGGGAGAAACGATCAAGG
>DATMWV010000139.1:0-9187 GCA_035562195.1 Thermoplasmatota archaeon | reverse complement strand
CTATTGATAATGGGAACTATGAAAAAAATAATTGTCATTATCATCGTTGCAGCTACCATCCTTAACATCGTTGTAGGTGCGTTTCTTTTTCTTGATATTCAACAAATGAACATACCGGAAACAACCCTGACAATCGAACTTATCAACATCACCGCAGACGAAGCAATACTCGATGCAACTCTCCTGATCAACAACCAAAATTCATTTCCAATCTTCTTACAAAACCTGGAAATGACCACGATTGATGATAATGGAGAAACAGTCAACAACCTCTCCATGGACGGCGGGGAAGTCAAAGCACATGAGAACAGGACGTTTACCTCAGCAGTAAGCATACGATTCAACGGGTCTCCTCCTACTCATCTCACCAGCAGAGTCACCGGAACATTTGGAACGATGTTCCTTGGGATGATTAAAAAAACGTTTCCTCTTAAATTCCAAATGAAAGTATCTCTCAATGACATCCTAAACGAATTTTCATTTCCTCAAATACATCTAGCGGCTAATTTCAGTGAGATCACCCAAGAAGGAATTAACTTCACCGGCATCATTGAAATTACCAACCCAAACACGATTGATATCGCTATAGAAAACCTCTCAGCGAATGTCAACACCGATACAGGAATCCCTGTCGGGACCGTCAATATCCAAGACGAAAAAATCCCTGCAAAAACAACCAAACAACTCACTGGGAGCGGATGGATCCTGCTTAAAGCACTCGATGCAGAAACACTCCAGATGACACTAGCTGGTGACATAGTCATTTATGTAGCAGGCATTCGAAAATCAATGAACCTTTCTTTGAAGGCAGACATTATCCCTCCGTCCCTTGAACTGCTCCTTTCAGATCTCCCGACCGAAGCATCTCTCACCGGCGATTATTCCTATACTCTCAAAGATGGGTTGCATGATACGATTACGTTTACGATAAATAATCCAAATAAACTGACGTTGCTTGCGAAAGATATCACTGTAAAAATCTACCGTATTGATGGAACAAAGACCCGATTGATAAGCAATGGGACGTTACCCGATGGTCTAATTAAACCACAGAGTACCACAGAACTTAAAGGGGATATGTTCATCCCACTCACTCAGTTATGGCCCCGTCTTGGCGAACGATTTATCCCTGATCAGCTTCAAGTAATCCTTCGGTCAAACGTCACCATCCAGGGTTTTAATCAAACCATCTGGATAGGAGTCATTGGATATCAGGATATAGCGATTCACCTATTCTCATAAAAAAAGATTTTATAAACAAATAAAGAGTTTGACAGATGTATTTGGTGAGTCGTTTTATGAAGATGATTAAAAGGACTTCCTATACAATCCTAGCACCTTCCAAGAACATCTACAACAATATGATCCAGAGAACCAGGGGGAAATCTTAGCACGGATCGAACAGGAGATCCAGCACGTAACCATCCAAAAGAAGTAATGCTCAACTACCCTTCCATCGTATAATGGAACAGATCAAAATATGCTTTCATGGATTTGTAGATATAGATACGGAGCTTTTGTACAGAACTATCTACGTCTACTTTACGAGGGTTCATAAGCGACGCCGCATCGATTTTCTGTGTCATGGTCAACGACAGTGTTTCCATAATGACATCTAAAGTCTCCTGCGGATGGGAACAGAACTCTTCATAGGTAATTGAAATGTAATCATCCTTGGCTAATTTTTCTATGTTTTTTAGATAATACTCTGCTGCTTTTTTCGTGATTCTGGTAAGAATAACCACGGTGCATTCCGCCAGTGAATGAACGATGAATCGGAGTGGTTGCAGCAGCAAGGGATTCGAATAACACTTATCGTATATCCTTGATAATCTAGTAGTGTACGGGTTTTTTTCTTTTACTATCGTCCTAACTGCATTAAGCGTTGAGCTAATTGTCTTGAGCGGATGACGATGAATGAACACAAATCGCGCGTTTGGGAATACTTCTTTGAGATAAAGGAAATTTGGAAAATCATAGGGGTTTTTTAGCAGAATGGGTTTGTTGTTTCCTGCGATGAACTGGATTTTTTTACACAACTGGGTGAAGCGTGCAAGGTTTTTTTTCGTAATACGCATCTGCAACGTCTGGGTGCCAAGCAAAAAGCCATATTCCTCAGCAAAATCCGCGGTTATCTTCAACTGGTCGATTCCTCTATCAAAAAGCCCGTTTTTGAGAAACGATTCTGTGAGCTGTTTTTTAGCCTGCTGTTCTGTTTGCTCATGAAAGTTGGAAAGAAGTTCGTCATAGTTGATCAGATGATACGCAGTGACTGGATTGAAGCACCCGGTGGCAGTCAGCATCTTATATAAGATACTGGTCCCAGATCGATGGACTCCAAGGATAAAAACAGGTTGGAAATCAATGTTCTTAATTTCTTTCAGATATTGTGTCTCTTTGCTCCTGCTCGTCTGATTCCTCACAACGTGATATATTGTCGTTCTTTTAATAAACCCAACTCCTTTTATTTTGGTATCAGATTGAACATCTTTCTTGATGTTCGAGTCTTGGCTGTGAAGGTAAATCTCTAATAACCAGCGAAGGATACAAAGCATTGTTGAAGAGATATGATTCTTGAATTTCTGATTATTCTGGGAATCATTGGGGTGCTGGGTGAATGTTATATCATCAGCCTATGGCTTATCGCGTATCAGCGGACAAAAAAAAGGATATTTTCACCTTATTTTCCTTTTG
Source organism: Thermoplasmatota archaeon (assembly GCA_035562195.1). GTDB lineage: Archaea > Thermoplasmatota > E2 > DHVEG-1 > DHVEG-1 > SM1-50. The sequence goes on along the minus strand of DATMWV010000139.1, from coordinate 6,493 downwards.
CTTCTGTTATTGTCCCCTGCAAAGGAACCGAACATGGTTTTTTGGAAAACATCCAAGGGTTTCTCGCCCAGGAATACCCGAAATATGAAATCGTATTTGTCGTTGATTCAACAAACGATTCTGCCTATGCGACCTTACAGCAACTCATAGAGAACAAATCATATGCTCACTTGGTCCTGACCGACCCGGTTTCTGGATGTAGCGGAAAGGTTGCTGCATTGATCACGGGACTCAAATCAACAGAAAAAGCAGAGGTTCTGGTGTTTGCAGACAGTGATATCAAACCAGACATGCACTGGCTTGAGAATATGGTTGCACCACTCCACGATGATGCTATTGGGGCGTCGACTGGCTACCGATGGTATTTCCCTTCGAACCTGAAAACATTGCTTATATCTGCCTGGAATATGGCCTCGATTGTGTTTATGTTTTACCCCAGTTATACGTTTGCATGGGGTGGATCGATGGCTATCCGAAAACAAGTATTCGATGCACTGGATATTAAGCAAAAATGGGAATCTGCGTTCTCTGATGATCTTGTCCTGACAATTACTGTAAAAAAAGCTGGTTACAAGATTTCCCTTCAGCCGAAATGCATCATAGAAAGTCCACCGGAGACACGCATAACAAGTTTTGTACGCTGGGGGACGCGACAATACACATGGGTACGCTGGTATTACCCGCTGTTCTGGCTTGGTTCGTTCATTGGTTTTATCGGAGCACAAGTCATTATCGCATGTGGTCTGCTCCTCCTTCTTTTAGGATATTACCTCCCGGGTTTGTTACTCAGTTCCATGATTCTTTTCGAAATACTCTATGGCTGGCTAGGGATTGCTATCCTACCGAAAACCATGATATACCCCAAGGAACGCTATCCATCTAAGATCGGATATGCTCTGCTTACTCCGATTGTGTTTCTTTTTTTGGCACAAAATGCTTTTACATCTGCAATAACGCAAGAGATTCAGTGGGCAGGACGGACCTATCGAAAACCAAAAAACTAAGACATGGTACGATTGAAGCATCGAGTATAGAATGAATCAAATTCCCATGCTTGGATAGATTGGAAAAATCAACCTTAACAAAAACATAATGAAAAAAAATTCGAAATGAGCTTTACCGTAGAAAAATATTTTATTTCTATGTAAATACACCCTTATGAATTGGCTTCTGGTTGTTCTAGCAGGTCTTTTTGGAATCTTCGCGTATAAAACATACGGTTCTGTAAGATATGACTCCCATCGACCTATGATTGAATTTGCTGCGAACAGATTTCAACATTCTCTACGAATTACTGAAATCGGAGTGTTCTTTGGAACAAACGCTCGCAGGATGTTTAAAAAACTTGATGTAGAAAAAATGTTCCTCGTCGACCCGTATAAAAAATACCACGAGTATGCAAAAGAAAAAAATGTATTAACATTTCTACCTTCTTCATTTAAACCTGCATTACTCGTGTTACGAAGATATTCTGAACGTGTTGTTCCATTGCAAATGACTTCGGAAGATGCAGTTGATCACATTCCAGATAATCTTGATATGGTATACATCGATGGTAATCATGCGTATGAATATGTGAAAAAAGATATCGAGTTATACTATCCAAAAGTCAGAGCAGGCGGTATCATCGGAGGACATGATATAGAAGGGAATTCACTTGGAGAAGATGTACGACGAGCGGTATTTGAGTTTGCACAGAAAAATAATTTATCTGTACATGTGGAAAAACCTGATTGGTGGATAATCAAAGAAAATTAACATTTTTTGGTATACCTGTAGGAATTTCTTGGAACGTCCCCTATTTCCTCCATTCTATTCCTAACACTAAAACTTTATTATAAAAAAACAAAATCTGCAATCACCGATTGTTATAAACGTAGAAATCCTTGTTTATTTGCTTGCATGCTGATAAACAGGGATTCAACTCCTACCCTATGCCCTCTTTCATAGAGTACTTTAAAGAATGAATAATTGTTTATGACCTGATGAAGAAAAACCCACTCACTGCACCAGAACATTTTCTCCAAAGAGCATGTGAGCTAGGGGCCATAGAAGCAAAAGTGATCTCACCAAAGCAGGTCTATACCGCTGAATGGGTACGACGAAAATGCCAATACGGATGTGATGGCTATGGTGAACATCTCACCTGTCCACCGTATTCACCGACACCGCAGGAAACACGACGGCTGTTAGATGAGTACACCACCGCGCTGTTAATCCATTGTCCCTCTCGAGGTGTTGAAGTGCTCAGAATCATCTGTACTCTTGAACGGGAGGCGTTCCTCGCAGGATACTACAAAGCGTTTGGGATGACCGCAGGTCCCTGCTCTCTTTGCGAACGATGTAACGTACAGAAAACATGTTGCCACACCGAACAAGCGCGTCCCTCTATGGAAGCCTGTGGAATCGATGTCTTTCAAACAGCAAGGACTGCTGGATACCCAATCGAGGTGGTCCAAGACCAGGGCTATCCTGAGAACTATTATGGATTGCTCCTTCTTGAATAATAGAAAATTATTGTGATGGTCCCCTATTTTTTCATCGACAAAAAACTCATCAATGGCATCTACCAGATTCTCCTAAAACCCGAGGGAGTCCAAAAAGATAAATGAAGAATAATCAGTCTTTTCATCTTTGCACAAGGTAAGAATCGATTCAGACAATGAAACAATAACGAAAGGTCGATTCCCTTCTCTTTATTTTTTCTTTATTCTGTCAGATACCCGAGTTCCTCGATTTTCCGCAACACCTTGCCAACACTTTCTTCAACAGACTCGATATCAGTATCCACGATGAGCTCTGGATGCTCTGGTTCTTCATACGGATCATCAACCCCTGTGAAATGCGTTATTTTTCCTTCAAGAGCCTGTTGATACATACCTTTCACATCACGTTTCATGCAGATCTTCACAGGACAACGAACATACACTTCAACAAAATTCTTAATTTCCTTCCGTGCTCTCCTTCGCTGCTTTCTATAAGGTGAGACAAAGCTTGCGAGTACTACAACATTATTACGTGAAAGCATCTTCGCAAGAAACGTGGCACGTTTGATATTCTCATCCCTATCTTTTTTTGAAAAAGTCAGATCACTGGAAAAGTTCTGACGGATCAGATCACCATCGAGTTGTTCAACCAGGTAATTCCTCTTTTTTAAAACAACAGCAACCTCATTGGCGATCGTTGTTTTTCCACAGCAAGGAAGACCTGTAAACCAGATGGTGAAACCCAGATGTTTCTTCATAGCTTCATCTTCCTCTATTTTTTCTTTTCAACAACCTTTACCGAGGGTTCTCTAATCATCCCTGCACCGACAGTCTCATTGGTTGTTTCATCAATTAGAATAATACTCCCTGTCGTCCGATTATGCTGATAACTATCAAAGAATAAAGGTTGCGCGGTTCGTATCGTGATCCGTCCGATTTCGTTCAACCCCAGGGCGGTCACCTCCGGTATCCGATGCAATGTGTTGATATCGATTTTGTATTGAATCTGCTTGACAATCCCTTTTATCTCTCGGGTGGTATGACGGATGATGTACCTGCTATCCGGATACAATGGTTTTGTGTTCATCCAACAGATCATACAATCAAGATTCTGATCGATGAATGGGATGTTATGTGGTCGCACAATCATATCCCCTCGGCTGATGTCAAGATCATCGGCAAGTTGCATGACCACTGACATCGGAGGAAATGCTTCAACGATTTCCCCCTGCGGGCTCTCAATCGACTTGATTGTTGTCGTAAAGCCAGAGGGAAGAACAATAACGCTATCCCCTGGTTTGAAAATCCCACTTGCGAGTTTCCCTGCATACCCTCGATAATCATGATATGCATCGGATCGTGGCCGGATTACGTACTGAACTGGGAACCGACAGTCCACAAGGTTTTCGTCACTGCCGATATGGACATCCTCAAGATGGTACAGCAGGGTAGGACCATGGTACCAATCCATGTTTTTCGACGCATTCACCACGTTATCACCGATTAACGCGCTGATAGGGATAAAGGTGATATCAGGAACTGAAAGCTTTGAAATAAAATCCTCAATTTCAGCCTTGATTTTCTCATAGATGTCTTGTTTATAGTTCACAAGATCCATCTTGTTAATGCAGATGACAAAATGAGGGATCTGAAGCAGCGAGGCGATGAAGATATGACGATGTGTTTGTTCAGTTACGCCATTACGAGCGTCTACAAGGATCAACGCAAGGTTCGCAGTTGATGCCCCCGTCACCATGTTCCGCGTGTACTGAATATGTCCCGGGGTATCAGCGATGATGAATTTTCGGACCGGGGTCGCAAAGTATCGATACGCAACATCAATGGTAATCCCTTGTTCTCGCTCTGCCCGCAGACCATCAGTCAGCAAAGCAAGGTTCAGCCCTTCACCACGTTGTTGACTCAGGCGCTCCAGGTTTTCCAATTGATCCTCAAAGAGGGTTTTACTATCATAGAGAAGCCGACCGATAAGGGTGCTTTTTCCATCATCGACACTGCCTGCGGTGGTGAAACGAAGGAGATCCATGTTCAGATAGCTTTTTTCATCCATCCTAGAAATACCCCTCCTTTTTCCGGTCCTCAAGAGCGTTCTCTGATCGTCGGTCATCTGCCCGGTTGCCACGCTCTGATAGACGGTAAGCTGCGACCTCTCGAACGATTTCTTCAACAGAACAAGCATTGGAATGTACAGCCCCGGTACACGTCATGTCCCCAACCGTACGGAATCGAACAGTCATCGACTGTACTTTTTTCTTTTCTTCCTCGTCGAGATGAAGATACTCTGAGTACGCGTAGATCACACCATCCCGGATAATGCAATCTCGGGTGTGTGAGAAATAAATCGAAGGGATCTGAATCTGCTCTTTCAGGATATACTGCCAGATATCCAGCTCTGTCCAATTACTCAATGGAAACACACGGAAATGCTCACCATGGTTCTTTCGACCGTTATAAAGGTCCCAGAGCTCCGGACGTTGGTTCTTCGGGTCCCATTGCCCAAAATCATTCCGATGGGAGAAAAACCGCTCCTTCGCACGAGATTTTTCCTCATCCCTGCGTCCACCTCCAATGGCTGCATCAAATTTATGTTCATGGATGGCATCAAGCAGGGTGGTTGACTGAAGATAGTTCCTGGTTGCGAACTTCCCAGTTTCATCCTTCACCCGTCCAATATCAATGGATTTCTGCACTGATCCAACAAGCAGACGAACATCAAGGTATTTCACAAACGCGTCCCTGAAAAGCAGGACCTCTGGGAAGTTATGCCCGGTATCAATATGCATTAACGGATAGGGGATTTTCGCAGGCGTGAAGGCTTTTTTGGAGAGATACCCAAGGACGATAGAGTCTTTCCCACCTGAAAAAAGCAGCACAGGTCGTTCAAATTGCGCTGCGACCTCACGGATGACAAAGATTGATTCAGCCTCAAGTTTTTGTAGATGATTTTGGTAATATCGTTTCATAAGGGAGATATCCTTTATACAGCAAACCTTCAAAAACCTTACCAAATAATAAATCACGAAAAAAAAATCATATTAAGACCCTGAGTATTGTACCTAGATAATTATCAAAAAAGGACCGTCTATGGCATCTTCGCAGATCACCGTAAGAAACATACCTAACGAGAAAATCAAACGATTTCAAAAAAAAGTTCTTTCTTTTTATGAAAAAAATAAGCGAGATCTGCCTTGGAGGAAGACAACAGATCCATATAAGATTCTCCTCTCGGAGCTCATGTTACAACAGACACAGGTAAAACGAGTGATCTTCTTTTATGAGAAATGGATCGCAAAATGGCCAACCATTGACGCCCTCGCCTCTGCGTCACTACCTGAGGTGTTACAGATGTGGATGGGCTTAGGATATAACACTAGGGCGGTGAATCTCCATTACACTGCGCGAACGATAGTCTCTGAGTTCAAATCCGATGTGATGACGGCAATGAAACAATACAAAGAACTCCCAGGTATCGGCAGATACACGTCCCAGGCGGTACTAATTTTCTCGTCAAATGCTGATCTTGTCACGGTTGATACCAATATCCGAAGGATACTTATTAGTGAATTTAGACTTCCGACAAAGATATCTGATAAGGAACTCTGGGATCTTGCTGAAAAATGCCTTCCGTTAGGAAAAAGCCGGGACTGGCATAACGCGCTAATGGATTACGGTTCCCTTCATCTCACAGCACAGAAAACCGGTATAAAACCAAAAACACAACAATCAAGGTTTGAGGGTTCCAATCGGCAGATTCGAGCAAGGATCTTACGATGTTTACTTCAGAAATCAATGTCATTAACAGAGTTCGAAAACACTTTTGGTTTAGAACAGATACGGCTCAAACCAATTCTTAATAAGATGATAGAAGAAAAAATTGTTATAAAGAGAAATACACTCTATCAATTGAAGGAGTTATAAACAATAAATTTTGTAGAAGAAAATTGAAGATTTTCTCCTTATTTTTTCCACATTCTCCATTTAAATCAGCC
>DATMWV010000138.1:0-5731 GCA_035562195.1 Thermoplasmatota archaeon | reverse complement strand
CGCGACCATATGTGGTGCTGAGATGGTTTGACCATTCCCAATATCCAGGGGTGTATCAACATAGGAATAGTTTTTTAAGGAATCTGGAATGAATTCTTCTCGGGGAATTGTCAGAAACGCTTGTTTAACCCAATCGGTTTTAATGTACCCTTGTTCGCAGAGATGTTGAACCAACCGTTCTCTTTCTTGTTCAAACATATGGTTCTATAGGAGAAAATGTATGGTGTTTATATCTCCTTGCACCATCTTATTTTTATACCAAGAATCTATTCTCAACCCTCTGTTATGAAGAAACGTTTGGTTATTGCTCTGGGTGGTAATGCGTTAATAAAGAAAGGTCAGAAAGGTACTATTTACGAGCAGTTTGCCAACACCCGGGAGAGTTGTCGATCTATTGTGCAAATGATCAAAGCAGGTTGGGACGTGGTAATCACCCATGGGAATGGTCCTCAGGTAGGCGCCCTTGTTCTTCAGAACCAAGCGGCAAAGGATATCACCCCGGAAATGCCCTTAGGGATTTGTGTTGCAGAAAGCGAAGGATTAATCGGGTATATGATCCAGCAATGTCTCTTAAATGCGTTAAAAAGAGAGCGTATCGATAAACCAGTGATCGCACTTATCACACAAGTGATTGTGGATCCAAAGGATCCCTCTCTTCAGAATCCGACGAAACCAATCGGACCCTATTATTCAGAAGATGAATCCGTAACCATGTTAAAACAAGGTTATCATTTGACCCGTTTGCCTCGGGGTTGGAGGATTGTTGTGCCATCTCCTGACCCGTTGCGCATCGTGGGTGGGGAGATCATCCGGAAGATGTTAGATGATGATATCATCATTATCGCATCAGGGGGTGGAGGGATGCCTGTTATCGAGAAAGAAGGCTGGGGTCTTGATGGGTTAGAAGCTGTGGTGGATAAGGATTTAGCTGCAGAACGACTCGCTGAGGCTGTCGGTGCACAGGTCTTGCTGATTCTTACCGATGTCGAAAGAGTCTATCTCCATTATAATACCCCTTCAGAACAACCATTAGACAAAGTCACCTATGAGGAGATGAAACAATACTACCTTGATGGTGAGTTCCCTGAGGGAAACATGGGACCAAAGATCCTTGCTGCCCTGCGTTTCTTAGAATATGGTGGAGAACGCGTCATCATCTCCAATATCGAACAAGGATGGGAAGCGCTGCAGGGTAAAACAGGCACTTTAATCGTATGCAAATAGCTTACGTTTTTATACACGAGTTTTTTATAAGCATCCTCTGCATATAGAGCAGGTACAGCTATGGATACCTCGATAGAAAAACAGATCAAAGAAATAGAAGATGAGATTTTCAAAACTCAGAAAAATAAAGCGACAGAGCATCATATCGGCAAGCTGAAAGCAAAAATGGCGCGGCTTCGGGAAGTTGGGGAGAAACGAAAAAGCGCTGGTGCAAAAGGAAAAGGGTTCTCAGTTAAGAAAACCGGTGATGTGACTGTTGGTATCGTGGGGTTTCCTAGTGTAGGGAAAAGTACGCTTCTCAATCAACTGACATCAGCAGATAGTAAGGTTGGTGATTATGATTTCACGACCCTGGAGGCAATTCCAGGGATGATGAAGTATAAAGGCGCAGAGATCCAGATCCTTGATTTGCCTGGTCTCATTGTTGGTGCATCAAAGGGAAGGGGACGCGGTAGAGAAGTCATCTCTGCGGTGAGAAGTGTTGATCTGCTGCTGTTAATGATTGATGCGTTTAATCTTCAGCAGCTGAACTCAATTGAACAGGAGCTTCATATAGCTGGAGTGCGGTTAAATCAGAAGAAACCTGATGTCGTCATCAGCAAAAAAACATATGGAGGAATTGTCGTAAATTCCACGCTCCCATTAACGTATCTTAACGAGTTACTTGTGAAATCCATTGCCTCTGAGTTCGTGATTAATGCTGATATCACATTACGGGATGATTTAACTGAGGATCAGCTCATCGATGCGTTTGCACAAAACCGTGTGTACATCTCAGCACTTGTGGTGATTAATAAAACCGATCTCATCCCGTCTGATGTGTTAAAAAATGTTCTCAATCGATTACATCAGAAACGATGGGATGTTTGCGCGATCTCAGCGAAAAACAAGCAGAACCTCGATCATTTACGAGAACAGATATTTTTGCATCTTCGACTTATTCGGATCTATTTGAAGCCGGTGGGGAAGAAAGCTGATTATGAGCAGCCTATGATATTACGAGAGGGTCAAAATGTTGCTGATGCGTGTCGGTTTATCCATCGAGATTTTCATAGGAATTTTCGGTATGCCTCGGTATGGGGTCCTTCTGCGAAACATTCTGGTCAGAAAGTCGGTCTTGAACATGTGTTAAAGGATCAGGATGTCCTGACGATTGTCGTAACAAAATAAAAAGGTACTGCTATGGTTTTGTTTTTGTGCTGGAAAGAAAGCTTATTTATTTCCCTTCCTGATTACCCCTGTAGGTACGAAGGTGGGTAACAAGATATGTTGAAGACTCCAGTGATTGTTTTAAATGTAAAGACGTACACAGAATCAACCGGTGTAAATGCGTTAGAGCTTGCAAGACTGATGGAGAAAATCTCAAAAGAAACCAACGTTAGTATGGCGATTGCTGTGCAAGCATGTGATATCACTCGTTGTGCAGATGAGGTTAGTATTCCTGTCTATGCTCAACATATCGATCCGATAAAACCAGGCAGCAGCACAGGCTGGACGTTACCCGAAGCAGTGAAAGCCGCTGGTGCGGTCGGTACTCTCATCAATCATAGCGAACATCGGTTGATTCTTGCCGATATCGACACCTGCCTTATGAGGGCTAAGGACCTTGGGTTAGACACTCTTGTATGTACAAATAATGTAGGGACTTCTAAAGCTGTTTCGACCTTTTTCCCATCGATGATTGCGGTAGAACCACCTGAGCTTATCGGGGGTGATATCTCTGTGACCACCGCTGACCCTGGCATCGTAAGTAACACAGTTCAGGCAGTCCGGAATATCAATAAAACCGTGAAAATCCTCTGTGGGGCTGGGGTGAAAAACGGCCGAGATGTCACAACAGCAATCGAGTTAGGTGCTGACGGGGTGCTTCTGGCTAGTGGTGTGGTGAAAGCGAAAAATAAAGAAGAAGTCCTTAGAGATTTGGCTGCAGGTATCCAGTAATCAGCTATGCTTCTTTTAACTGCTTAATTGCAGTCTGGTAGTCCTTACTGTGAAAGATAAAACTCGCAGCGACCAGGACGTCTGCCCCATTCTGTTTTACAATCCTGGCATTCTGATTGTTGATCCCTCCATCTATCTGAAGGTAAATCCGTTTTTTTGTTTTCTTGATGACCTCGCTTGCCTCCTTAAGCTTTGGGATCACCTCAGGGATGAATTGTTGCCCTGAAAAACCAGGATGGACAGACATAATCAATACGAGATCAACCTCAGGGATGAGAGATCGGATCGTTTCAAACGAGGTCTCAGGGTTAATCGAAATACCTGCTTTCCCTCCACATCCTTTGATGTGTTTGATCACCGCAAGAGGGTCGGATACGCTCTCCTGGTGAATCGTGATAATGTCAGCGCCTGCCTTCAGGAACGCATCGACATACTTTTCAGGATGCTTTATCATCAGATGACAATCAAGTAATAATGATGTTTTTTTTCTGATGCTCTCTACCACGACAGGTCCTATCGTGATATTTGGGACGAAATGACCATCCATGACATCAATATGAAGCCATTCTGCTCCCGCTTCAGTCACTGCTTTGATTTCCTCATGTAGTTTTGTGAAATCCGCTGAGAGAATGGAAGGTGCGACAATCACCATGATTACTCGTCTGATGGTATGATGCAGGCCTTTATAAAACCAAACGATTCTTCTAGATGCGGTATCCTGTTGTTATTCTGTCAAATTGATATTTTGACAGCGTAGTCTTTTATAGATGAACCGCCCTGGTGTGTCTTCGAACACCGATATGGTCAGGCCGAACACCATCTTTTTTCTGTTGGCCTGCCCATCCCATCCGTTTTATCTTCAGGAGTCATATGGAGGGAGTTAAAATATATAAAGAAAAGACCATATAGTCCTTTTGAATTCTGGAGAAGGTTGACAGATATGAAGGAATTAGAAAAAACATCCTCGGTATGTCCAGCATGTTTTCAAGAAGGAAAAATTCATAAAATCGATGCAAAGATCATTGAGGACGACGGCAAAGTCTGGATTGCGAAAACCTGCGATGAACATGGTGATTTTAAGGACATCTACTTCGGTGATGTCGCGTTATATGAACGATGGATGAAGTTCGGAAAACGTGGAGAACCTATCCCTGATGTGAAAACATCGTTGTTCGATGATCCGATGCTGTATCCTGAGCATCGATCACAGAGTGTGTTGACAAATTTGTTAGTGACAAACCGATGCAACCTTCGCTGTGGATATTGTTTCATGAATGCGGGTGCATCAGGGTATATCTATGAGCCTTCTTTAGATGAGATAAAACTGATGTTACAACAGGCGCGGAACGAACGGCCTATGGGTTCAAAGGCTATTCAAATAACTGGAGGGGAACCAACCATCCGTGAAGACCTCTTTGAGATTATTCGGATGGCGCGAGAAGCTGGTTTTTCTCATATTCAACTGAATTCGAACGGGATAAAACTTGCTGAGAGTGTTGAGTATTGTAAGAAACTAAAAGAAGCAAAGGTCAACACGGTGTACATGAGCTTTGATGGAGTCACCAAGGAGACAAACCCCTGGATAGACCAACTAATCCAGACGATTGAGAATTTCCGAGAAGCAAATCTAAGAGCGGTCCTTGTCCCTGTGCTTATTGGTGAGAAGAACCTTCATGAAACTGGGAAGATCATCCAGTTTGCGTTGGATCATATCGACATCGTCCGAGGCGTGAATTTCCAGCCGGTCTCATTCTGTGGAAGAATCACAAAAATTAAAGATGAGAAACGAGAGAGACAACGTGTCGACTATATACGGATGATGGAGGTTATTGAAAAAGAGTTCAATGGTCAGATCAGCAGGGATGATTTCTATCCTGTTCCTTTTGTGTATCCGATCTCCAATTTAATTGAGTCGTTAAAAGGTGAAAAACAGGTAGAGTTCACTGCGCACCCTGGTTGTGGTGGTGCGACGTATATATTCTTTGAGGATGGAAAGCCATTGCCGATTACCAGGTTTATCGATGTGGAAAAATTTATGACATTTATCAATGAACAAGCAGCGATAAAAGGGCCTTTGAAAAAGGTACGTGTTGCTGCTGCGTTCCTGAAGAACGTTGATAAATTTGTTGATAAGGAAAAAGCACCGAAAGATTTTGACCTTAAAAAGCTCTTGATTGATGCTGCCGTTGGCGGAAGCTATGATTCCTTGCGTGGCTTCCATTATAAAAGCCTGTTTGTCGGTACGATGTGGTTCATGGATACGTTTAACCTTAATCTTCATCGGCTCGAGCGATGTTGTATCCATTATACGACTGAGGAAGGCATCATCCCATTCTGTTCGTATAATGGTCTTGGATATGGTGATAAGATCCGTGAGAAACATTCTGTTCCTATTAAAGAATGGGAGAAAAAAACTGGGCGCCCGATGCGCGACGATCTGTGGAAACAAGGTCCGTTAACCTAGACAGTCTCCCTGTTTTTTCTCTTTTTTTATCCTTTATTCTTCTGCTTTTGTCAGTTGTTGGTTGGTACAAAAATATATATATAGCGCAATGAAATATATAGC
>DATMWV010000137.1:0-12247 GCA_035562195.1 Thermoplasmatota archaeon | reverse complement strand
GTATGATTATCTGCGAAGAGTTAACAAAAACATTCGAATCAGTGACTGCGATACAGGATTTTACTTTAGAGATACCCGATGGTTGCATCTTTGGGCTTCTCGGACCAAACGGCGCAGGTAAAACCACGACCATGCGGATGCTTTCTTGCCTCATCCAACCGACGTCAGGCAAAGCACACATCGACACATATGAGATTAGTAAAAAAGAAGATGCGCAGAAAATCCGTGGGATGATCGGGCTGCTCCCGGAAGTCCCTGGTTTATACGAAACACTCGGATCATACAAAAACCTTGATTATTATGGGCAGCTCTACGGTGTACCAAAACAACGACGGGAGGAATCGATTCGGACGACATTAACAAATCTTGATCTGTGGGATAGACGGAACGAGCCGGTAGGCGGGTTTTCCAAAGGCATGAAGCAGAAGATTGCGATCGCGCGTGCACTCATCCATGACCCAAAATACATTTTTCTTGATGAACCAACCGCAAGTCTTGACCCGGTGGCAGCAAAAATTGTCAGAGAATATATCCTCGAACAAAAAAAAAAGGGAAACACCATTCTGATAAACACACATAATTTAACTGAAGCAGAGCGTATCTGCGACATGGTCGCTCTGGTGAAGAATAGGACAGTGAAAATTGGGAATCCCAAAGAACTTGCGAAAGGATTGTTCACACGAACAATCAGTATTACGATGCAGAAAATCCCCTCAACATTACTCAAAGATATCGAAGCGTTAGGTCTTGTCTCCCAAGCACAGGTTCAAGGGAATCAGTTGATGCTCAATGTGAGAAAACCAGAGGAGGACAACCCGCAAATTCTATCCTGGTTACTCAAACAAGGTCTTAAGGTTCAATTTATCACAGAGGAGGAACATTCGCTAGAGGATGTATATCTCAAACTCATTGAGGAGGCTGCTCGGTGATGCGCTGGCGAAATGCCTGGATAGTGATGCGAAAGGATCTTGACGAATTCAAAAAACAGAAATTCGTAATCGGATCCATCATCGCCATGCCTATTGTCCTTGGAGTTGTCTTACCACTGGTCATGTTTGTTCCCATGGTGACTATGGTCCCGCTTGAAAGACCATGGGATATCGATGGACTCCTTCAAATCGGTAGTTTCCCCGATGATGCACCGGTCCCATGGACAAATCAAACGATTGAAGATGTAACGATTGATGCAACGATTTTTAGACATACGATACTAAAAAACGCATCTCTGACTGATTGTATCATCGAATCATGTGTTATTGAGAACACCACAGTGGCGGATTCAACTATTAAGAATAGTTCACTTTCAAGTTCGTATCTCAGTAATGTGACTCTGATCCATTCAGAAGGAACCAGGCTGGATGGAAAATTCATCCTCGCCATCTCATCAGATCTTACGTTTACCCGAACAAAACCTTCAGATATTGATCAAGTACTTCCGATGATGTTCAACATGATCCTTATGATTTTTATCATCGTTCCCGCGACACTACCGACAATCATAGCTACCTACAGTATTGTAGGGGAGAAGAATAACCGAAGTCTCGAACCACTGCTTGCTACTCCAACGACCGATGGTGAGCTGCTCGCAGGCAAGATTTTTTCTTCGTTCATCCCCTCGATGGGAGCAACCTACCTCGCATTCACCTTAGGAGTTGTTCTTCTTGATATTGTATTAATCCCGAAAATTGGCTACCCGCCACTGCCGAATCTCACCTGGACCCTATCAATGGTACTCCTTGCACCGACTGCCTGTCTCATGAGTGTTCTTGCATGCGTCCTTGTGTCCTCAAAAGTAAACGATGTCCGAGCCGCACAACAGCTCGGGGGATTTGTCGTCATGCCAGTTGTCGTTCTCATGATAGGTGTATTAGCAGGATTTATCTTCCTCTCACCAGTCATGATTTTTATTTTCGCAGGGTTGTACGGATGTCTTGACCTAGGGCTGTTCTTTTTTGCTAAAGCAATCTTCAACAGAGAAGCAATCCTGACAAAATGGAGCTAAGTGAAAAAAATCATATGCCGTTGTTTTCATAACCGAATTCTTTAATTGCAAAACCCCATTTTTGTTCGATCCTTTGTTTGACCGTATCGTTTAGCACATACTGATCTTTTTTTATACTCAATTGAGTCCGAAGATAGGTTTCAAACGCAGGTGCAGTGTCACGAAATCCCTCCAACTGCAATGCTTCATAAATCTTCCGTATTTCTTCAAAAGGTTGAGCAACAAAGTCTTCATAACGGACTTCAACGAGATTTTCTTTGGGAATGAATTCTCGTTCCGTAATATATTTTTGAACCATCCTGGCGTAGAGATTCATCATACTTTCTTCGACATCTTCTATCCTTGGTGGTTTTTGTATACAAAAACGAGGAATCGCGATACTCATAAATTTCATCATCGAGAAATACAGGTCATAGGGATTTCGATACAGATAAATGAATTTTGCCTCAGGGAACATTTCCAGCAATATCTTTATTTTTCCGGTGTTATCCTGATTTTTCAACACTAATTGTTTTCCTTGTTGATACAGGGTTATCTTCTGTAGTATATAGAGATAATATGCTTTCCATTCATCGATGGTTTCTTTGGATACCCCATCCATGCAAACAGAATTATTGTAAAATTCCATGTTTTTTGGAAAACACCATCCATGGTAATACGAATAGGGAGAGAACGCTCCAATCGCATATTGATCTTCCTGAGGATATTCTGCATCCATCGGAACGTCATCCATCGGTCTTTTTTTTGGGATACTCGAGCGTACCAAGGGTTTGAAAATCTTTTCACTCCCCAGGAAGATCCCGGGGAGATATGCTTGGAATGTCGTAAGATAACCAAGGTTTTTATCCTGGGAGAGGACATTATGAAGATAGGTTGTCCCACTCCTCCAGTGCCCGATGATAAACAGAGGTGGACGAGTGATTTCTGTCTGTTTGGTACGCTTATCGAATTGTAATCGTTCTTTGAGGTAAAAAGGCAACATAATCGTGCTGAAACTAAGCGAGTAGATCATCCGAGGGATGTATTGTTTATTCACCTTGAATTTATTCTGGGCGAGAAGGTAAAGGAAATTTGGGAAGGTGTACCCGGGGAGTGGCGTATTTTTTACGTAGAGAGCTCGCTGTTTTAAATTGTCAAACTCCATAGGAGCAGGATATTTATTCGCCTCGTATTTAAAAGTTATTGAATGTCTCTCCAGGGTTTTTCATGTCTTTTTTTGTCATTTCAATCAATTTTAAGGTAAAAAACTGGGGATGAAATTGGGAAAAAACTATTTATAGAGAGCACTTATTAAATCTACTATGAAGAACGGAATACGCTCCAGATTTTCAAAGATGATATTTTACGCTGAATTCCGACTGATGGTTTTTTTCATTTTGTTTCTTTTACTTGGTGCATATATACCCTTGTCATCGTCTCAGCAAGTGGATCAAATTCCTTTACCTTTGAGTTTTTCCGAAGGTCAATTTTTATATTCACCGATGTGGTCCACGACAACGTATTTACGTCATGCTGATGGATCGTTGAATCGTTCCTGGTCAAGCAGCTATTTCCCAGGCATTGCTGTCTGGTGGCTCGGTAATGGGACGATTCTTCGGACGATACGAACTGGTTCCGGTGGAGGGACCGGTGGATCTGGTGGTGGTGTGCAAAAAGTCGCTTGGGATGGTACTGTCATCTGGGATTTTCGCTATAATACAAATGGACATCTCACCCATCATGATGTGAAAACATTACCAAATGGGAATGTGTTGCTCATTGCCTGGGAAACGAAAACTCGTACAGAGGCGATTGCAGCCGGACGGAACCCAAATTACGTTTCCAATGATGGGTTGTGGCCTGACCATGTCATAGAAGTTCAACCAACAGGACCTTCAAGTGGTGATATTGTCTGGGAATGGCATGTCTGGGATCATCTGATCCAGGATTATGATGCATCAAAAGAAAATTATGGAGTAGTCGCGGATCACCCAGAATTAGTGGATGTCAATTATGCGACATCAACACAACAAGATTGGATGCATACAAATTCAATTGATTATAACGTAGATTTTGATCAAATACTCATCAGTGTCAATCTTTTTAATGAAATCTGGATCATCGATCATAGCACAACCACAGAGGAAGCGGCAAGCCACGAGGGCGGAAATTCCGGTCACGGTGGCGATCTGATCTATCGCTGGGGAAACCCAATGACCTATGATGCAGGCACGTCAAGTGATAGAAAATTATTTATGCAGCATGACGCGTCATGGATCGATGAAGGATACTCTGGCGAAGGAGACATCCTGGTCTTTAACAATGGAGCGAACCGCCCTGGCAGCCATTATTCCACAGTTGACCAAATTACTCCGCCGGTGAACGAGAACGGCGAGTATTATCTTGAGCCAGATTCCGCGTACGGACCAGCAGAGCAGACATGGATCTATACTGCGAGTCCTCCAACGAGTTTTTTTGCAAGCCATATCTCAGGAGCCTGGCGACTCCCCAGCGGGAACACCCTCATCACCAATGGGGAAACAGGGAAGGTCTTCGAAGTCACACCTGAAGGATCAACTGTTTGGCAATACAACACAGGAGGACAATTATTCAAAGCAGTATACATCCCCCCTGAATGGGAAGAGCCAGAGCCGCCAGAAAACAAGACAACCTCAGATTTAGATTGCTCTGGAAGTCTTTCATGGACAGACATCAAACCTGGTGCGACTGTCGTTGGAAGTTTTGAATTACAAAATATCGGGGATAATGACTCATTGTTGAACTGGACTGTCGATGCTTCTTCAATGTCTTGGGGGACATGGTCCTTTAACCCAGATTCGGGAACAAGATTAACTCCAGAGGATGGAGCGGTAACGGTTCTTGCATCGGTTGTAGTTCCTGATGAACCAGACTCAGAGTTTATAGGATACATTCTCGTAAAAAATATCGATAACCAGTCTGATTTCGAACAGATTCCAGTCACTCTAAAGACACCAGTAAACATTATTCCTCCATGGCTGACGTTCCTTCAACAGTTCCTGACTTACTTTTTACAGAACCATCCAATTTTGGAGACACTCATCAATAATTATATTTCCTAGAGAAGCACCATTTTCAGAGAAAAAAAGAAGCATGATAACAGAACCACTCTCAATAAGGACCTTTCTTTTATCATTCCGACCAGTATAACATCGAAGCTGAATTTGTGATAGATTTGGGAAGAATGTTTATTAAGAAAACAAGAATAATTGGAATGGACCATGTCGAAGGCATCACGGGGGTAGAAGCATTTCCCTATTAGCATCTGACTCACAGGGGAAATATATTTTTGAGTCACAGACAGACTCCAAAAGAAGTGTATCTGATGGCATACAAATACACCCGGTAAAAAACAAAACCGATTTTAAGATTTTTTATCAGGTTCCTTTTCAGATATATCATAATAATCCTTTTTGGGTGGCACCGTTTTGGAATGAAATGAAGGGTTTTTTTAAGAAAAAAAACCCTTTCTGGTCACATGCAGAATGTCAACTCTTCATCGCAAGGAAACAGGGGAAAGTCATTGGTCGGATTGCTGCAATCATCGACCATGCGTACTGCCAGGCAGCCAGAGAAAAAATAGGGTACTTTGGTTTTTTTGAATGCATAGAAGATTACCGAACCGCACAAGCATTATTTCAAGTGGCTCAGGACTGGCTTGTATCAAAAAACATAAAGATAATGCGAGGTCCTATCGATGGTCGTATCGACGTCGGATGCGGTTTTCTCTATACAGGTTTTGACTCCCCACCAAGTGTGCTTTCTACCTATTCCCCCGCCTATTATCTCTCCTTTGCAGAGAAGTATGGAATGAAAAAATCACGTGATTTTTTCCATTATTCTATCGATTTAACAAAACCATTACCAAAAAAACTCGAAGAGAAAGCGCACCAATGCTTGTCAGCAGGAATACAGATCCGCCCTTTCAATCGATTCCGAACCGGAAGGGAGATGAAATGGTGGGTTCCTCTTTTTTTAGAAACATTCGAAGATCATTGGGGCTTTGTTCCTGTTTCATCACAAGAGGTGTACACACGGTTCGGGGTGAAACACCTCCGATGGTTCGTCGATCCAAGGTTATTCCTCGTTGCCGAATCGAACGATGAACCTGTTGCATATCTATGGTCGACTCCAGATTACAATACTGTGTTTCAAACCCTGCATGGAAAGCTTGGTCCTTCGGAAGCAATTCGTTTCCTATTGACTCAACGAAGGATACATACAGGGAAGCTTCACTTTGTCGGGATACGGAAAGAATTCCGTCACCATCATATTGCGTCTTTATTAAACTATAAAGCGTTGCTGGAAATGAAAAACAGAGGTTATGTTCGCGCAGAGGTCGGATACATGGATGAACACAACACGATTGCTCATACAACGATTGCACTCACTGGAGCAACTGTGTACAAAAAACATCGTGTTTTTGAAAAAGACCTCACAACCTAAATTACAGAGAAAAGAGTGGCACCGATGAAAACAAAAAACAAACAGCACAAACAAATGAACAATAAAACCACACAACACCCCTTGTTTGGGATCTCACTACGACACTGGATACATCTTGTGAAAAAAAACGGAGGGATTGACCGTGCATATCTTCATCGAGCACTTTTCATCACAGTTATATCACTAGCTACCACCCCGATACGGATGCTTTTTAACATAAAATATGAGAAAAAAATCAATGAGGTACCTGTCCGTGATCCCCCTGTTTTTATTATCGGTCACTGGCGGAGTGGGACAACCTATCTGCATGAACTTTTAAGTAACGATCCGCAATTCTGCTATACCACACTCTGGAGCACTCTGTTACCAGAAGGCTGTCTTATTCTTGAGCCGATAAAGAGATTTCTCGCTCGATTCCTCCCCTCAGAGCGACCGATGGATGCCATAAAGGTTGACATGGATGGACCCTATGAGGACGAAGCAGCTCTTGCAGTGTTATGCCCTTGGTCTTTTTTCCATTGTCTTCATTTCCCCAGAAACGCCGAAGAACAATACCAAAAATCCATTCATTTCCAGGGATTTTCATCTGAAGAGAAAAACCAATGGAAAGTAACCTATCTAAAATTCATAAAAACAATCCTCTATATGAATCCAGGAAAAAGATTCCTTTCGAAAAACCCGCCAAACACCGCTCGCATCTCCACATTACTTGAAGTGTTCCCTGAAGCAAAATTCATTCATATCTATCGAAGCCCCTATCTGGTGTACCTTTCAACAAAAAAAATGAGAATGAAGGTGTTAGATAAACTCGCGTTACAAGATGCTTCTGAAGAAGAAATAGAAAAACAAGTTGTCTCAAACTACATTCGGCTGATGAACAGTTTTTTCGAGCAAAAAGAACAAATCAAAACAGACAGGTTTGTTGAGGTACGATACGAAGACCTTATCGTTGATCCCATGAAACATATTCAACGCATCTATGAGACACTAAAGATCCCTGGTTTTGAGACAGCGACACCTGCCATGATGAAATATCTGGACCGACAATCCGAGTACAAGACCAACGTCTATTCAATTGATCAAAGAATAGTGCAACATGTCGATAAGAACTGGAAGTTTACCATTGATCGTTGGAGGTATACCCCACCGAAGTGAGACACATGTCAGAACCCAGAGATGCCGAGAGAACAAAAAATCAACACAAACGTGTGATACGCGTTGCTATCCTTGCAGAAGAACTATTAGGATGGGGCTCAGGGAAGCGGATGTTCCCTGAAATATTACAGAAGTATTCCTGGACGACCCAGGGGAGATCCTATATAGTAACCACTCAATATATTTTTGATAACGATATTGTACATGGACGACTGACGACAAAAGAGTTCGACGTCTTACTTGTCCCTGGAGGGGGCGTGGGAGATGGCCAAGCGATCACAAAAGGATTTCACTTCTTAAAAAAGGTCAGAAAATGGAAAAAAAACATCGCTGCGTTCATCCAGGATGGTGGAGGGTACATAGGCATCTGCGGTGGAACCGCGCTGATTACCGATTTAAAGACAACAGAGAAAAAACCGCGTACATTTTTCGAAAGACAATATAATAAAAGCGCTCTAGGAGTAACCTGTGTCTCATCGTATTACAAATCCCTTGCGTTCCCATTGTTCTACCCGTTTCAAAAAAACCATCCGGAGGATATCGGTGCGACCGCGTATGTCTTCTCTTTTGCACCAGGAATAACGGTCGATGGCACCAGAATCCATACTGGAGGTGCCCCGATAGATTTTCAAATACAAAAGGATCATCCGATATTCTCAGACGTGAAACAGGATACCGAACGAATACGTTGGTGGGGTGGCCCAGCCTTGATAGTACCAGAACACCCTAATCGGGAAGTACATATCCTAGCAAAATATCCTGCACAAGATATTTCAGATATGAAAAATTTACAGATCCATGCATGGAGATATGTAGGAGGCATCCATGGTCTTTTTTCAGCGTTTCTCAGAGCAGCACAATACATCAAAAAACAAAATGATACCTTAAAAAACCTGTTTTTATACACCTATTATCTGGCCGGGAATTGGGAGTTAACCGATAAGAGCATCAAGCTAGACTATTCAGACAAACCATGTATCACAGCAGAGATATATCCAAATGAAAAGAAAGGCAGAATCCTTTTATGTGCCTCGCATCCTGAATATATGGTCTGGAGGGATGGTCGTATCACAGAAAGAAAATCAGAGGACTTTTTATGTCTTGGGACCGGTCTGTATCAATGGAAGGATATCTCATCGTTAAGCAAAGATGCTTCTGATGAATTGACACATACCTGGTGGATGGTTCGAAGATTTGTTGCCTGGGCTGCAAAGGTACCAGATTCAGATCTCCCACCTATCGAAAAAGTCATATTGACAAAAGAACAATCATTCCTGATAAAAGACCTCTTTTGGGATGGAAGCCTTCAAAATCAGATGGACAACATCTAAACCTACTGTTGTACCAGCGTTATCGCTTCATGTCAACCATCACATAGACGATTTTCGTGGATTGTGATAGAAACAGGGAAGATGCCTGCAGACTAGCAATCCGCTGTATATCTTTTTATCATATACGTCCCGTTTTATAGAGCCATACAACTAAAAGAATGACTATAAAGATAATCACACTCAGGGCGACACTGAACCAGGGGGACTCAAGAGCGGATATATTTTCAACATATTGAGTTGTGGAGCCCAACACCGGGTCATAGATATAATCCCAGTGACCGTCACCGTCAATATCGATCAATTGTTTCTCATCTTGTTCACCAAGAATAGTTTTTTTGTTTGTCGTTGGATTGTAAAAAGCATCGGAGATACCGTCATGATTCGTGTCAACAAGATAATACAAGACACCATTGATTGAAATAGATCGTAAATCAGTTTGTGTGATATCTGCTCCGATTGCTTGATCCATTATATCAGAGATGTTGTTACGATTTTCATCTAAAATAATCATTACCGATGTCGTGTCAATCGCTTGGAGATTATTTGTATCTGTTATGGTCAATATCACTGTGAAAGTCCCAGCAGATACATACGCATGAACTGGAGAGACACCATATCCGTATATTCCATCCCCAAAGACCCATGTGTAGTTGACGATACTGGAGTTCATCGCATAACTTCTTGACCCGTTGAATTGTATCATCTGATAGGTCAACCCGTGATATGGTCCTGCTGCTTCTGCGACTGGTGCTTGTCGCAGGGAAATACTTTCCTTCACAATTACGGTCGTAGTCACATTATCGGTGAGGCCTTCATCGTCCTGAACCTGAAGATTTAAGGTATGGTTTCCAACTGTAGTATAGACATGGGTGGTTTTTGACAAGTTAAGCCAGGCGGTATCCCAGATCCCATCATTCGTCCAATCCCAACGATACCCAGCCACATCAACATCATCGGAACTGTCAGCTGCATTGAAAATGATTGTTTGATTGACATATCCGATGTACGGTCCCCCTGCATTCGCGGTTGGTGCTTCGTTCTCTGATGAGGGCGGAGGAACCTCTTCACCACCGCCACCGCCACCTTGTGTGCTGGCTTGTATACTTGCATAATTAATCGACCATACACCTACTGTAGCATTCCAACTCCACGCTCTATAGTAATAGAGTGTGCCTTTGTTCAAACTAGTATCATTGTAGGAAGAAC
Organism: Thermoplasmatota archaeon; assembly: GCA_035562195.1. Classification (GTDB taxonomy): domain Archaea; phylum Thermoplasmatota; class E2; order DHVEG-1; family DHVEG-1; genus SM1-50. The sequence continues at coordinate 2,089 of DATMWV010000137.1, read as the reverse complement.
TTGTATCATTGTATATGTTTGTACCGTCTGATAAATTCGCTGGATAACTGCCTGTTTTCCGCAGAATTCTTGTGTGATTCGCATAGGTTCCTTTATTCCATGCGAGATTGATTTGACTGCTGCTGATCACTGTTGCTTTCAAATTTGATGGTGCAAACGGACCTGTGATGTTATAGGTGCTACTGTTTGCCGCTGACCACATTTTACTTGTATCATTCCATGACCAGGCTCGGTAATAATATCTCATACCGAAAGAGAGATTTACACAAGAACAGGCACTGCCCGTCCCATTATACGCCAGAGAACCATCAGAAATATTCACCGGGTACCATCCGGTCTTTTGCATCACCCTGGTATAGACCGCATGAACACCTTTGGTCCAAGACAGATTGATTTGATTGATAGTCACAGTTGTAGCGGATAAACTACTTGGAGCATGTACGGTAGTCCATGTCGTGTTACTCACACTTGCATTCGATGATGACCATAATTTACTTGTACTATTCCATGACCACGCTCGGTAATAATAGGGGGTATCTTCAGTAAGACTTGTATCTGAAACCATGCTTAATGTTCCATTATAGACATTCGTCCCATCATTGATATTGCCCGGGTAACTGCCGATATTCCTCTGAATTCTGGTATGCGTCGCATACCCTCCTTTTGTCCATGTGAGACTAATCTCATCTGTATCGACCGTCGTCGCAGAAAAACCAGACGGAGCAAGAGGAACACTCCAAGTCGTATTACTCGCAGTCGCATTCGTCGTCGACCAGAGACCACTTGAACTATTCCATGACCACGCCCGGAAATAATACCGCACCCCGGAAGAAAGACTTGAATTCGAACACACCACACCAGTCCCATTATACACCAAAGACCCATCGGAAATACTCACTGGATAACCCCCTGTCTTTTGCATGATCCTCGTATGGGTGGCTCGAAAACCGTTGGTCCAGGATAAATCAATCTGATCAATACCAGATGTGACCGCAGAGAGACTCGGTGGAGCTAACGGCCCGGTCCATGTTGAATTAAAAACACTTGCATTGGATGATGACCAGAGTTTACTTGTTGTGTTCCAGCTCCAAGCTCGATAATAATATGTGGTATTTACACTCAGGCCAGTGTTTGAGGTTGTTGAACCAGTATTATTATATACATTTGTCCCATCTGAAATACTCACCGGGTAGCCTGTTGTTTTCCGCTGGATTCTGGTATACGTCGCATAGTTTCCTTTGACCCAGGTTAAATCAATTCGATTACTTCCGATTGTTGTTGCTGTTAAACCAGTTGGAGCAAGTGGAGTATTCCAAGTGATGTTACTAATTGATACACTTGTTGATGACCACAGTCTACTCGTACTATTCCATGACCAAGCCCGGAAATAATAAAGCACTCCTTGCGAAAGACTCGAATTAAAACAAGAAACACCAGTCCCATTATACACCAAAGAACCATCAGAAACACTCACCGGATAACCCCCTGTCTTTTGCATAATTCTCGTATGTGTCGCATATGTACCTTTGGCCCAGGACAAATCGATTTTATTGATGCCTACCGTGATTGCATGGAAATCGGTTGGTGCAAGCGGAACACTCCATGTCGTATTGCTCACACTTGCATTAGATGATGACCATAAGTTACTTGTACTATTCCATGACCATGCTCTGTAGTAATAGTGTATTCCTTCAGCAAGACTACTATCTGAAAACGTACTTAAGGATCCATTATAGACATTCGTCCCGTCGTTGATGTCCTCAGGGTAACTCCCTATGTTTCTCTGAATCTTGGTATGCGTCGCATACCCGCCTTTTGTCCATGCAAGAACAACCTCATTTGTATCGACCGTTGTTGCCGAAAAACCACTCGGGGCAAGGGGGACAATCCACGTGATATTATTTACACTTGCATTCGTCGTCGACCAAAACTTAGTAGAGTCATTCCATGACCATGCCCGGAAATAATACCGCACCCCGGAAGAAAGACTTGAATTAAAACAAGAAACACCAGTCCCATTATACACCAACGAACCATCAGAAACACTCACCGGATAACCCCCTGTCTTCTGCATCACCCGAGTATACAC
>DATMWV010000136.1:0-9473 GCA_035562195.1 Thermoplasmatota archaeon | reverse complement strand
TTCATAGTGGATAAAATGAAAGGGATCTCACCTGAGGAAAATCTTATTAAAAAAAAAAGACGGGACAGGTAAATAGTCGGTTAACAAAGAGAGATGGACGGTCCTTTTCAATCCTCTAGAGGTGAAAAAATGAAAACAAATGGAGGAAGAAATATGAAGAACATAAAAAGAAGAATATGGGCTGTTGTACTTTTTGCTCTTGTATTCGGAACCATATTTTTTGTTCCAGCAAGCTCAGTAAAACAAAATTCATCGTTTCTGACATCTCAACAAAACCCAAATAGTGGGTATACCAGTGATTCGTTGACAAATATTGGACCGTTGATCCCAGACCGTAAATACGTCTTTGATACAGAACCAGCTCCCATGACCAAAAGCCTAGACAATCCAGATGGGGGGACAAAAAAGGATGCGGGAAACGATTTTGCTCGCGCTACAGCATTGTACCCTGGTGAAGTGAATGATAATACCCCTGGTCGAGGGAAAACCGGCACCTTAACATCCGCTGATGTGCAAGATTGGTACTACTTCTCAATATGCCTTGGTCAGCAAGTCAACATTATCTTAACACCACAAACAGGATTTAACTTTGACCTTTTCTTAATCGATAGAGACCAGGCTCAGGTAGCAGCATCAACCAACACAGGCAGCAACCCCGAGGTGATCACCTATACCGCCGGATACACAGGATACCACTATCTCAAATTACTCTATGTCAGTGGAACCGGAACTGGTGAATATGAAATCACCATCACGATGACGACACAAAACGATGCAGACAGCGGAGATGACGCCTCAGACTTTTTCAGCTCAGCTCTTTTCATCATCCCAGGCTCATACTCAGGATACCTTGACATGAACGATTCTTATGATTTCTATAAATTTCAAGTGAACAGCGGGAAAGGCATTTTGTTTACCTTACAGATGCAAACCACCGCGATTTTATCTGATTTCGACCTTCAACTCTACAACCCCAGTGGAACACTTGTCTACGAGGGAAACCAATACTATAATGATGAATTGTTGTACCCTGCCACTGAGACCGGTGAGTGGAGAATCCGCATCGATATCTTCCCAGGATGGGTCGATATCCCTCACCCGACAGAGTGGGAGTACTACGCGTATGGTTCGGGGGCCTATCAGTTTTCATTGAGCATCGAAAACAGTGCAACTGCTCCACCAGAAATTCCACAACCACAGATTACCCCACTTGTAAAAACATTTCGGGTAACAAACGATGACACAACCACAAAAGATGACTTTGGATATCTCGCAGCGATCCCAGCCTGCAACTATCTTGATGATGAGACACGTTATGTTGCCCCGATACTCTATACAGGTGATGACACACCAACAAATTATTATCAGACCGACGCGGACCGTGGCACAGTCGATGATACAACCCAATACCTCATTGATGATTGGAATGCCTATCTTACCACACATGGAGAAACATCGACCCCATACGATATTCCTGCAGATCCTATCGTGGCAGCATCAGACATAGCACGACAAAACTGGGATGCATCAGACCTTGCCGTAGTTGCAGTCGACGGAAGCGTGTATAACGATGAAGTAAAAACTATTTTAAAACGAACAAAAACTCTTACCCGAACTGTTGAAGTCGATGAGATACAACATGATGATCCCAAGCTTATTGACGGTCTTGGATACCTGATGTTTCTTGGCCCAAAATGGTGTGCACTCGATGTCAACGTCACCGGCATTAGTGTGACAAATGGTAATGCAGCAGGGGCGTTACTGACGCAGGTATATCCAAAATATATCGATGTCGCCTCTGACGACTGGCCAAGCCCCTATGATGGTCCTGGGATAGCCAAAGATATTTACCATCCTGTCTCACGCATAGGACTATGGTCCACAAGCTCAGGTCTTGAGGATAATCAATTTGATCTTCTCCGGGTAACAAAATATGCAGGGGATCGCTATCATGTCCATGTGAAAGACGCTGACTCAGTTCTTACCGCGAAAGTCACAACCACGGAATCCTCAGATCTTCTCGTGTTTCTTATTGACCCTAAAGGATACGTTCGCACACCAGATATGCCTCTCTGGAACGGTCCGATAAACCCAATTCATGAATGGAATGGACTGGAAAATCCTGCGGTGAACCCCTGGAGATGTTGGAATCCAGAACCACATACGGAATTCACAGCTGAGGTCATGCACCCTGAGTCCGGTTGGTGGACTGTGATTGTTGTTCCCCGCTATGCAGACGGTGCATCTAAAATCAAATATACCGTGACTGTTGATCAGCGTATCGTTAACTCAAAACGAGCGGATGCTGAGGTGTCTGCAGCAAACGCTGCGGTCATCGCATCTTTGAATCATGCTCCGCTCCTCTATGTCTCTGAGGATGCGATTCCTTCTGAGACTTCAGCTGCATTCACCGCACTTGGTGTAAATGAAGTCATCTTCGTTGAGCGGGGTGATATTGGTAAAGCTAGCTTCCCTGCAGGGATATCGGTGCAGGCTGATTTAACTGATATGTCACAAATTGTTGACCACATAAAAGCATATGCTGCCTCGGAGAACTTCATCACCATTACCTCGCTAAAAACAGGAGAAGGATTCTTCGCTCCAGCTGCGTACCTTGCTGCGTATCATGGGTCACCAGTTCTTCGTATAGAGGACGCACCAGGAAATCCAGCAGCGATGGCAGATCGAATTGAGACTTGGAGACTCTGGGAGGGGGACTATTATCATGGTTCCCGTGCTCCTGGACATCTCCCTGATGCAGATGAACCTGTGGATCAAAACCCAATGCACTTGTTTACCGCAATGCTTAACTTTATAAAATCAAGGAATGCTTCAGCGCTCCCTCCGATTGGACTAGACGCGGATCGCTATTGGCGTGCCGAGATGTATAATGAAACTCATGATTGGATAGCACAATACGATCTTGATTTGAATGGACAGGAAGCATATTGTTTTGTTGCACCACGAACAGACATCTATCTGCCGTTACATTCGGTGATGATTGGGAATAATTCCTACGCTGGTCATATTCCAGGTGATACCCCTGCATATTCCTCTGCGATCATCGTTCGTAGTGTGATGTACCCTGCGTTGATTTTCGCAAACCTCAATCGGAACACCACGACCGCTCAATTGATGAATTTCCCTGATGGTGAATCCTGGACCTACAACAATGGAGAAAGCGGCATTACCTATTCAAGTCGGACTCTGAAAAATGCGCTCAGCTCACATTTGAGGACATTTGATGGACATTGCTTATGGGATGCACATCTCCAGCGGATGAATGACGGTGCCAGTGTTTTCTATTACACAGGTCATGGGACTGGAGGCAGTGGTGTTTCTGCCCAATATTATCAGACTGAGCATTGTAATTACCCTGAACAGGTCTGGTGGGATTCCTGGCGTGGATATAGTGGTTTTGATTTCTGGCGTATCGTGAGAAACAATGGATTGTCTTGGTATAATCCAGAACCTCCATCCTTGTATGATATCGTGCAATATGATTATGTAGATCAGCTCTTGGAAAACCTGAAAAGTTGTGCGGTCTTCTATCAATCCTGCTCTACCGGTGACGCATACGGCCCGATGGTGTATCTTGACCATGGTGCGGTTCTCTGGTATGGGAACGCAGGCTCAGGACTTCGACCAGAAGCCGACTTGATGGATGATCTCTTCTTTGAGAGCACGATGATGGACGGTGAAAACGTTGGTCAGGCTTATTCAAAACAGGTCTGGCTTCACTATCGAGATTTCACTACTCTTGATCCCGTCTCCATGTACGGGCCATCCACAAGGCGGGTTACGACCGTTCAATGTATCTACGGGGACCCAACGTTGGTTTTATTCAGTCCTGAGTGGAACTCGCCAGTGCCAATCGAGGGATAATTTCTCCCTCCTTTTTTTTTTATTTTTTGTTACTCTACCCCTGGTTTTTTATTATTCCGCGAACGTTCCACAACCTGAGCAATCCTTCTTTTTCTCGTCTCGTTCGTTTTTGCACTTTTTACCCATCCACAATACATGTTTCGATAGCTATTTGCAAAATGTTGAAAATTATCCCATGCGGTGCTATCCGCAAGGAGTGCTTTTTTCAGGTCTAAAGGGATCCGTTCCTTTAGCTTATTCGTATATGCGGTATCCCATAATCCATGCTTTTTTGCTTCTTCGATTTTTTCTAAACCTGCTTGGGTCATTTTTCCTGAAGCAATCATTTTCTCGGCGTTTTCTTTGTTGATTTTAGACCAGACACTTTTTTGTTTCCTCGGTGAATATTTATGGATGTATCGTTCCTGGTCAATCTTTTTTAGTTTGCTGTCTATCCAACCAAAACAGAGAGCTTCTTCGACAGCATCGATATGATCTAAGGTTTGTTTTTTTGATTGTTTTTTATAATGCAGCAACCAGACATCTTTTGTGTTCCTATGGTTTTTTTCTAACCAGGAACGCCATTCGTTTCTATCGTTGAACAACAGGGCTTCTTCAAGACACATAGGTCTGCCTTCTCCGTCAACATATGGGACGATCAATATATTCTTTTTATGATACATTGATGACCCGGTAAAAAAATTATCTTATCGAGATATCTTTGTTTTTCTTCTGAACCGATACTATTTATTAACCTCTCCTATCTATTACAGACTACTTCAGAATATCAAATGATTCATGGTGTGAACTATGGGGAAAGAATTCTCTGAGGATCTTGTCGCTCCCTGCGGGATGGACTGTAACATATGCAGTGGATACCTTGCGATGCAACATGACGTAAAGAAGAAAGGTATTCGTATGTCGTATTGTAGCGGTTGTCGCCCTCGAGATAAGAAATGTGCGTTTCTGAAAAAAAAATGTAGACGCCTTCTCCATCATTCCGTTATGTTTTGTTATGAATGTCCAGAGTATCCCTGTGAGAATCTCAAATCCATCGATACGAGATATACGACGTTTTTCCGGATGAGCCTTCTTGAAAATCTCACGTTTATCAAAAAGAATGGCATGGAGGAATTCCTTAGAACACAGAAAGAGAAATGGCGTTGTCTAACCTGTGGGGGAGCGATTTGTTGTCATAACGGCCTCTGTTTTCATTGTAAGATAGAAAACTTAAAAACAAAGAAAAAAATGTATCGGTGGGACGATGAATAAAAAACTGATGGCTTTCTGTGGATACCGATGCGATTTATGCCCTGCGTATGTGAAGAATGTCGATAGACTTGCTAACCGAACAACCATCCGAAAAGGTTGGAATACCTTTTTTGGTTTTGATGTCCCTGAAGAACGGATTACCTGTGTCGGTTGCGATAACACAGGGAATCATCTGGATACCGAGTGTCGTGTTCGACCGTGTGCACTGAGCAAACACCTGAATGACTGTTCATTTTGCGATCATTTTGATTCTTGTGAAACCTTACGAACGCGTGCGGATATCCTTGATACGATAAAAAAGAAATACACCGGTCAGGTTTCAAAACAAGAATATGATTTATTCTTTCGTCCCTATGAAGGAAGAACAGAACTAAAAAAACAGCGAAAAAAGAGATGATTCTATGGCATACAAAAAGAAATCCTGGCAGGAGAAACTTGCTGATAAAAAGAATCTACCGAAGATATTAAAGTTACAAAAAAGCTTCCCTTGTTATAACGCGGTTCATAAAATGGGTGCCGAGGCAGGGGATGATGTTGTATTAGTTAATCCAAGCGAAGTCGTCAGCCTTATGAGGCAGGTTCCCAAAGGAAAACTCATCACGCTTGCTGAGATCTGCAAGACAATCGCAAAGAAGCATCATGTCAAAGGATGTTGCTCTCTTACGACTGGGATTTTTATCATGACTGCTGCAAACGCAGCAGAAGAGGCGGCAAACCAGGGAAAATCACTTGATATCCCTTATTGGCGAACATTGAAAGCAGACGGTTTTCTTAATGAAAAATACCCTGGCGGGGCACTTGCTCAGAAAAAATTACTTGAACAAGAAGGATTTACCATATTGAAGAAAGGCAAAAAATTTGTTGTAAACGATTTCGAAAAATATCTAACCGAGGTGAAATGATGAACGATGATGAATGTTGTCCGAAATTTGATCCAAGTCTGTGGGATGGTAAATTGTTTGAATGGGATGATAAGAAGTTCGTCAAAAAGAACGTATCGACGTTTTTTCATCTGCCGCTGAATTTTGGTCGTGTCATGAAGAAACTTGATGAAAAGGTACGAGACGCTCATGCGACAATACCAGATGGAGTGTGCTTATCAGACCATACGTCGAAGTGGAACATGAATGTGTACCTAGCCGTCAATAAGGAAATCCCTGGTGCCGAGAATATGACGTTACGTGGCACCTTCCTCAGCAAAGTCTACGAAGGTCCTTTTCAGGATACCGGCAAATGGTGCAAAGATTTTGAACAGTTCGCATCCAACAAGGCTAAGAAGATTTCAAAATGGTACATGTGGTATACCACGTGTCCGAAATGTGCGAAAAAATATGGGAAAAATTATGTCGTTATTGTCGCTCAGGTTGCATAGTCTTTCCTCCGGGTGTCTCGTATGATTCCAAAGGTCATCATCCATAATTCCATCAGCATCGATGGTTCGCTTTCTTCTTTTGAACCGAATATGGAGCTGCATTATCAGATCGCTGGGATGTTCAAACCTCAGATCCATCTTATTGGATCAAATACCATTACCGCAGGAATCAAACTGTATGGTGATGGCGTTCCATTGGAGAAAACCTCTGATTTTAAAAAACCAAAGAGGAGCAAAACCCTCCCTATATGGGTGGTGGTTGATTCCAAAGGCAAGTTGGAAGGATTACTACATACATGCAGACAGTTTGAACTATGTCGTGATGTGATCGTGCTGGTGTCTCAAACGACACCGAAACGGTATCTTCGTTACCTGGAAAAGCGGCAGTACGATTATCATTGTGTTGGAAGAGACTCTGTTGATTTAAGGAAAGCCATCGATCTTCTATCCACGAAATATGATGTGAAAACCATTCTCACTGACACCGGAAGGATCCTGGGGAATCTTCTCCTCAATCAAGGATTGGTCGATGAGATAAGTTTGCTTGTCCACCCCGTGATTGTTGCAAAGACATCATATAATATGTTTACTGAGATTGAAAAAAATCATGATATCACTTTGGTGAAATGTAAACAGTTGGAGAAGCAGTACGTCTGGCTCGTTTACAAAGTAAAAAAATAAGAATCACGTGTGATTTCCATCAACTCCTCATCAGAAACCATAGTACTTTCTCCTGAGAATATGAGATAAAATGGTAGTTCATTAATTTCTTGTTCCTGTGTTTCCTCATTTAATGAGAAAAAAATTTTTGTCGGTATGATTAAATAACAAAATGATGATAGTTTCTGGTATGAAGAAGCTATGGTCGATCCTTCTTCTTGGTGCGCTCTCGATGCTATTTGCAGAGGTCTTCTCTGGTGCATCGACATTGTGGTTTCTTGATGCATGGGGTTTGTTTCTCACCTATCCATTGTATCTGGCTCATGCGATATTCTTGTTGAACGTTGCCTTTCTTTGGAAGAAGACATCACCTCGTCAGCTGTACTTCTTCGGGATGCTCTTTGGGTTGTATGAGGCACTTATCACCAAAGTACTCTGGTTTGGGTATCCAGCGTCAACAGGTCCAATGGTCGGTTATTTTTTTGGTATAGCCTGGGGTGAATTTCTGACCTTGGTGCTGTTTTGGCATCCGATCATGTCTTTTATCGTACCCGTGTTTGTCTATGAATTACTGAGCAGGGATATTCTACCCGGTCATGAACGGTTTTTACAAAAAAACTGGAAAACACTTCTCCTCGTCATAATCCTGATTGTGATGGGAGCAAGCTTTCAAAGCAACGGAGCGAACTATGATGTGATTCGATCGGTAGGTTCCATGGGTGGAACAATTCTCATAGTCGTTCTGTTGCATGTTCTTTCAAAAGGAAAGAATCTACAGTCGCTTGTCCTTGGGAAAAAAGGATTGACCATTGTCCTGGTCTATCTTGTTGTTTTGTATGGGGTGACGACCGCGGTTATTTTCCCTGAACGTCTGCCGAAAATGGTTCTTCCATATCTGTTGATTCTCCTGTGGTATCTGGTTGCTATCGGTCTGCTCTGGATCGATCGGTTTTCACCTGCGAATGTTCCTCTTAAAAAGACCTTTTTCGCTCAGAAAGAACTAGGGATTTTTGCGTTCCTTATCGTATGTGTGGTTATTATCTGCAGTCTTTCCCCGCAGATGACCTATGGGGTTCTTCTGGTGATGTTTGTGTCCCTTATGGGGGCTGGTGTTGGTTTTTTCTCCTGGTCTCTGATTTCTCTGTTAAGACAAAGAATCATGGGTATAGTATCGTGAACCCTGTATGGCTCTTTCATGTACAGGTAGTACGCGATACCAAATCTATACCAGAACAATCCTATGGAACAATGTTTCGGAAACCTCTAATGAGCCGCATGACATAATCAATACTGGTGATAAAAAAATGGAAATGGATTTAGAACTCACTCACACGGAAACAAAAATAAAAAAAGAAATGAAACACTTCATGGCCCTTACCATAATGAGTCTGGCTTTTGGTGCCATGGCAATGGCGTTTGCGATTGCTACGATAACAACGAATGTTTTTGCGTTAACGAAGACGATTTCAAATATGTATTTCATTTTTTTCTCTCTAGTGATTGGGTTTGTTGTAGCATATTTTGCTCTTCGATATGTGATTTCCAGTGCAGAAGTCATGAGTAAATTTGATGAGATACAAGAAGACGAGAACGGTGAAAAAAATCTATCTTCTGAGAGAATCACTGAACGCATCGTTAAACTCATGGGCTTGTACCGCGAGGAAAAACCACAGATTAAAAGAATGATTCTTGTCAGTAAAATCGCAGGCGTCTGCTTTTTTGCAAATGCACTCATTCAAACCATTATTGTTTTCATCACTTTCAATTCGGGAACGGTTGAATTGATTCCTTCAGTTGGAGGGATACTTATTAGCCTTATCATGGGCTTGGTGGGATTTTATCTTCCCTCTTCTTTTCATAAATACGCGATTTGCTGGGATGACCGGCTTGTAAAAAGTGAAGATGCAGAGAAGGAGATGGCGTCTTATATGGAGGAATCCTAGTGAACAACCGGCGAACCCAATATGAGATTTACTGGGAGATACTGACCTATTGTAAAACATCCCGGTCGATTACTCAGATTATCCAGAGGTGTAACTTAAACTCCAAGATTGGCCAAGAGTATATTGATTTTCTCGTATCGAAAGGATATCTTGGCAAAACGATCGAGAAAGAAAGAGTCCTATTCACCACTACACCCGCTGCGAAGGGATATGTGGAGATCTTTATGAAATTATATCTTGAGCTATTTAAAAACAGTCCGGAGTTTAGACTTTGACGGATAGGTAAAACCTTATCCTTTTCGCATATGTCAAATCTAGAGATCATTCTTTTTTAGTGCACGCGAAATCATACAATACTCTTA
>DATMWV010000135.1:0-17016 GCA_035562195.1 Thermoplasmatota archaeon | reverse complement strand
GTGTTTAGGGTGCTGCTCCGCCTGCCTTTTTCATGTCCCCCTCCATGCATGATCGGCTGGATCTTGACACCATTACGAAGATAGAGTGCTCCTATTCCTTTTGGCCCATAGATTTTATGAGACGATAATGCGAGCATATCAATATGTAATTTTTTAACATCAATTGGTATCTTTGTCACCGCTTGGACCGCATCGGTATGGAAGGTAATCTCGTTTTCCAAGGCTATCTTTCCGATCTCCTCGATTGGTTCAATCGTGCCAATTTCATTATTCGCAAACATAAAAGAAAAAAGAAAGGTGTTTTTTGAAATCGAAGCCTGAAGGGTTTCCAAATCCAGCATACCCTGCTTATCCACCGGGAGATATTTGACCTGGAACCCTTGGGTCTCTAAATGCCGACATACCTCAAGCACAGCGGGATGTTCAATAGTCGATGTGATGATATGGGGTCCTTTCATCGTTCTTTTCTCTTTGTTCAAATACGCTATCCCTTTTATCGCCAGGTTATCTGATTCAGTTCCTCCCGCAGTAAAGATGATTTCATCGTCACGAGCACCAATGATTTCACCGACCTGTGCCCTTGCGTTGTCCACGGCATTTCTAGCCTCGCGTCCGAAACCATGAATAGACGACGGATTCCCAAAATATTGTGAGAAATACGGAAGCATCGAGTGAATTACTTCTTCATCAACTTTCGTTGTGGATGCATGATCCAAAAAAATACGTTTCATCCTCGTTCATCTCACCTCATATCAATCATACGTTGTAATGGAACACGTGCTTTTCGCATGATCGTTTCTGATAATTGTATCTTTGGTTCCAAAGTCTCCAGACTTTTTAATACTTTTTCTAAGGTGGTTTTTTTCATATTGGGGCACACTGCTGAGGGGATCGGATAGAATTTCTTCCCTGGGTTTTCCTTTTCCAGTCGGTAACACAATCCCTTTTCCGTCCCGATGATGAATTCCTTTTTTAGCGATGTCTTCACATGGTCGACCATTCCATTTGTTGAAAACGCGTAATCCGCTAACATGATGATTTCTGGTTGACTTTCAGGATGAACAAGAAATTCTGCATCAGGATGTTTCTGCTTCAGTAATAACACATCATCTTTTTTTATATCATGATGGGTACGACAGACCCCTGGCCAGAGGATCATCTCTTTTTCTGGGACCTGTTTTTGAATATACAATCCAAGGTTACGGTCAGGGACAAAAATGATTTTTTTCGCAGTCCTGCTTTTTACAATCTTCACACCGTTTGCTGAGGTACAGCAGATATCAGCCAGTGCCTTAACCTCTGCTGTCGTGTTAATGTAGGCGACGACTTCTGCGTCAGGGTGTTCTTTTATCAGCCATCCAAGACTTTCTGCATCGACCATTTCAGCCATCGGGCAGCTCGCAGTTTTATCCGGCAGGATAACGGTTTTTTCAGGATTGAGAATCTTGGCTGCTTCTGCCATGAAATCAACGCCACAGAAAACGATTACTTTTGCATCAGTTTTCGTTGCTTTTAAAGATAAGTCTAGTGAGTCTCCTACAAAATCAGCGATATCTTGGATCTCTGGGTTTTGATAGTTATGAGCAAGGATGATTGCGTTCTGTGTTTTTTTCCATTTGTTAATCTGTTGTTGTAATGTTTTCTCCATAGGGACGTCACTTGCGATTTTTGTCCTGAATGACACTATGGGGCATAAAGCTTCCTCCTCTCTGTTATTTTTATTCAACCAAGGAAAATCTATTTATCCTTGATATTGTTTTACTGGTTGTAGGAGATGGATAGCAGATGGATGTCGTAGCGTTTATTATTGGTTTAATCATCGGTGTCATCACCATAGGCATCGCCATTGAGATAGGGATGAGACGTGTCAATAAAACTCAACCCGCGACCAGACCAACCCATAAGTGGAGTATCGCGGAGATAGCAAACCCTCGTATCATAGCGGAAAATATGGGTGCAATTGAGCTTCCGAAGAACGCAAAGATCGTCGTCAATGAATACGAAAATGGCACAATGTTAAAAGGAATCGAAGTAAAACAGCATTCTGGTATCCGGGGAAACTTTATCCTAGGTGATGACCGAGCGTTGATTCTTTCAGGTTCTATCAAACAGGATGAACTTGGGATTTGGACCGTTGAGAAGGAGATGCTTGAAAAACTGAATAAGTATTTTAATGATAGTTGGGAGAAAGCAACACCATTGATAGACGACGAGCAAGACAATGAGCATTCTCATTAAAAATTCCTTGATCCTGACCCAGAATAATTCTCGTCGGCGGATCCAAGGTGATGTCTACATTGATGATCATGTGATCGTGGAGTGTTCAGAAAAACCTCTTTCTCTCGAAGCTGAGTATAAGATCGATGGGACAAATAGGCTTGTGTTACCTGGTCTGATCAATACCCATACCCATATCCCCATGACCTTGTTTCGCGGTTACGGAGATGATATGGTCCTAGGGGATTGGCTTGCAAAGCGGATCTGGCTTGTTGAGGCAAAACTTGATAAAAAAGCAGTTGAGATCGGCACGGAGCTTGGTCTTCTCGAGATGATTTCGTCAGGCACGACATCATACCTTGATATGTATTTTTTTGAGGAAGCGATCGCTAAAGTCACTGAACGGGTTGGGATGCGCGGGTTCCTTGGCTTTTCGCTTATCGATTTTGATACTCCCGAGTATGAAGCAGGAGAACTTATATCGCAATGTGAACAATTTATACGACGTTGGAAGAACAATCCTTTGATTTCTCCAATCATAGCACCACATAGCACTTATACCTGTAAACCAGAGACCCTTCAGAACGCTCTTGAGATTGCGACCAGACATCATGTTCCCTTGCATACTCATTGTTCTGAGACTCGCGATGAGGTATACGGCATAGAAAAAAAATATGGGGTACGGCCGGTAGAACAATTAAAAAAATATGGGTTGTTACAGAAAGGTACGATTCTTGCACATTGCGGATGGATCACAAAAAATGAGATCTTAGATTTGAAAAACGCTGGTGTGTCAGTGTCCCATTGCCCGGTGAGTAATATGAAAATTGCAACCGGTGGCTTTGCCCCGGTCCCTGAGCTTCTCGATGCACATATCCCTGTTGGTCTTGGGACTGATGGCGCAGCTAGTAACAACACCCTTGATATGTTTGAGACGATGAAGTTCTGCGCACTTGTCCATAAGAATCACCGCTGGGACCCAACAGTCCTCCCTGCGCAAACCGTCGTTGATCTGGCTACCCTTGGTGGCGCCACAACACTGGGAGTACAACATACTCTTGGTTCTCTTGAGGAAGGAAAAACCGCTGACCTCATCATGATTGATCTTAAAAAACCACATCTCACCCCACTTCATGATCCAATTTCCCACCTTGTCTATGCGGTACGAGGCACAGACGTATGTACGACAATCGTGAATGGTACACCACTCATGCTCGAGAAAGAATTTCTGACCATTGATGTGGAAAAAACACTAGAACATTCCAAGAAAATCGCTTCAGAGTTAACTAGTTAAATCCCGCATTATTTCTGGTGCATCATGCTGAACCTTATCGGTGTTATTCTTGCGTTTGTTATCATTCTCATTCTCATCCGAAAGAAGGTGAATTTTGGTTTATCCTTGTTTCTTGGTGCCCTGATTGTCGGTGTTTTTTCTCTTCAACTAATCTCACCAATCGATATCCCAAAAGCAATGATTGAAGCAAGTATCTATTCGTTTGAAAAACAAGAAATCATTACAGAGACATTAGAGCTCGCTTTGCTTATGACGTTGATTTTCGTCTTAGCAAAAACAATGCAAGAAACCGGAGCAATCACCAAGCTTATAGACAGCCTGCGAACTTTTTTCTCAAAGGGCGGAACCTTAGCGGTTATCCCGGCTGTCTATGGGTTAATGCCTGTCCCAGGGGGCGCATTGTTTTCAGCACCTCTGATCGACAAGGAAGGTGATAAATACAAACTGAAAAACAATCAAAAGAATTTTTTGAACATCTGGTTCCGCCACATCTGGTTTCCTATCTATCCGATCTCCTCAGCCATGATACTTATCTGCAGCATGAAATTCTCAGGTGTTCCCATTCAGATGCTCATGCTTGCAAATATCCCTTCGTTTCTTGGGGTTCTTCTTATCGGATTTTTTTTCCTGAGACGATACACAAAAAACACACTTCAAACTACAAGTAATGTCAAGAAGGATTATCGCGGATTAGTATACATCCTTCCCCCGATCGTACCTCTTCTTTTCTATCCTTTGAAATTCGCTGGCCTTTCAGAAACAAGATGCTTCTTACTTGGCATCTCTATAAGTCTTCTGCTGTTATATTTCCTCATTCATGCCGATACGAAGACCTATGTGGGAATCCTGAAGAAATCGTTCACATGGAATTTAGCAATCGCTATCTTTGGAATCATGATCCTTCGAGAGATGATACGCATCTCTCAAATACATGTGTTGATCACCGAGACCATGCAGAACCTTGCGTTCCCCGCACTCTTCATCGTGATTCTCATCCCGCTTCTTCTTGGGACTCTCACCGGGTATAATCTTGGTGCTGTCGCTCTCTCATACCCTCTCGTCGAATCGTTTTTCATCTTCACAGGGATACAGCCTCTTGGCCTGACAAGCCTTATCTTCATGAGCTCCCTGATTGGCTATCTCATCTCACCTATCCATCTCTGCAATGTCCTAAGCAGTGAATATTTGAAAACAGATACAACCCGGATGTACAAGATGTTTCTCCCAGCAGCGGTGATGCTCTTATGCATTCAAACCGTTTTTGTGATACTTGTATTTCCCGCGTAAAACATTATTTCTTAATTTCTGGACGACAAGTCTTATAAAAAGTTAGGGTCTACCACATATGTATGAATCAGGGAATGCTTTTTGACCATCTGAAAAATCCCAAGTTCTATGGACCTCAAGTGACATCAGTTCAGTTGCTACAGACCCATATCTCCTATGTAGCCCTCACGGGAACCTACGCGTACAAAGTCAAAAAACCAGTAAACTTCGGGTTCCTTGATTTTTCGACTTTAGATAAACGGAAATATTACTGTGAAGAGGAACTGCGGCTCAATAAAAGACTCTGCCCGGAGATGTACCTTGATGTTCTCCCTATTACAAAGAAAGATAATACTCTTGAGATCGATGGAAATGGAACCATCGTTGAGTATGCGTTAAAGATGAAAGAATTCCCTCAGGAATGTATCATGACAAACATGCTCCAACAGGGTAATATCTCTGAGGAAACCATCGATCATCTTATAAACATATTAATTGACTTTTATAACACACAAGAGCCAACAGAAGAAATCAACAAATATGGTGAGTTACCCTCTGTCAAAGAAAACATTGATGAGAATTTCAATCAAACAAAACCAATGGTCGACATCACGGTAACAAAGGAGCTATTTACATTCATTAAAGATCATGTCGCTAGGTTTTTCGAAAGGAAAAAAGATGTGTTTGGACGCCGAATGAAAGACGGCAAGATTTACGATTGCCATGGGGATTTACACTCAGGAAATATCGTGGTATCTGGAGATACGATCCATATTTTTGACTGCATCGAGTTTAACGACCGATTCCGAATCTGCGATGTCGCATCCGATATCGGGTTTCTTGCGATGGACCTTGATTACCTGAATCACCCGTACCTGTCAAGCTACTTCATTGAAAAATATATAGAGAAAAGCAGAGACTTCGATGTGTTCTCTGTGTTGAATTTTTATAAATCATACCGAGCGTTTGTCCGAGGGAAAGTTCATGGGTTCCAACTGAATGATCCCCATATTGACCCTATTACAAAGAAACGTCTTTTAGCAACAGCGAAGAAATATTTTGAGTTGTCAGCGTATTATACAAGATTATTTTCCCTTGATTTAGAAAAGAACAAGCCATTGCTTTTCCTTGTCGCTGGTTTATCCGGGACCGGGAAATCAACGGTGGCACACAAAATCGCGGTTGATTATCACGCAACACTCATCAACACCGATATCGTGCGAAAAGAAGCTGCTGGGATTGATCGTTTTGAACAACACCATGATCAATACAACACCGGTCTGTATGACCCTAAAAAAATCGATGAGACCTACGAACAGGTCATGCAACGGGCATCGACTGTTCTAAAAAAAGGGGAAAACGTTGTTCTTGACGCGACATTCCAGAAGAAAAAATACCGGGAGATGGCACATCATATCGCGGGAAAATACCATGCCCAGTTGATAATTGTACAATGCATCTGCCCAGATGCAGTAGTACAGAAACGACTGGAAGAACGATTGCGGAAAAAATCAATTTCCGATGGCCGCTGGGAGGTTTATCAAGGACAAAAAACGACGTTTGAACCATTTACCGCTGATGAAAAGAGTCTTACGATGGATACCTCTGATGAGTCTTTCGACTATCGGATGGACTTCTATCAGGAGCTTCTCGCCCATATACACGAGGTGATATAATGGAGATTTCAGGCTATATCGTCGAGGTAGAATCTGCGATACAGGTGATTAATCAAAAACACTATAAAACAATCGCTGTACAGGTCCCCGAAGGATTGAAGCGTAGTATTTTTCCGTTGGTCGATTTCATAAAAAAAGAGACTGGTGCTACCGTCCTTGTATCAGCAGATCCCTGCTATGGTGCTTGTGATGTGGTCAACTACGAACTAAAAAACATGGATGTCGACTGTGTTGTTCATATCGGACATACCGCAATAGCAGATGTCGAAAATTTCTGGATCCCCACCGTATTTATCAATGCACAATCAACACTGAATGTTTCCAGCGTTGTCGAAAAAGCGATTCCCTTTTTAGAAGGGAAAAAAATAGGCCTTGTCACCACCGCACAACATCTCCATACCCTTGAGACCGTTGAAAAGATTTTGCAACAACATAGTCTTGAGCCATTCATGACTGAAGGCGATGAGCGCATCACATCAAAAGGGCAGATCCTCGGATGTAATTTCTCTACTGGGACGAAGCTTGTTGAGCAGGTCGATTGTTTTTTATTCATTGGAAGTGGGACGTTTCACCCGGTTGGTCTATTGATGAGTACAAAAAAACCGGTGATCGCTGCTGATCCCTATACGAATACCGTGAAAAAACAAGAAATCGAAGACATGAAAAACAACATGTTACGACAACGCTATGGCGCGATCCTTTCGTGTCGGAGTGCACGACGATACGGTATTCTGGTTGGGTTAAAACGCGGTCAACAACGCATAAAACAAGCATATGATATTCAACAGATGCTTGAGGCTGCTGGGAAACTGTCCTTGATGATTACTCAGGCTGAGTTTTCCCCAACGTCCCTGCAAGGATTTGATCTTGATTGTTATGTGTCGACTGCGTGCCCACGGATAGCGATTGATGACTATCTGCAGTATAAGAAACCGATGATTACTCCTGTTGAACTGGAGATTGTTCTTGGTAGACGCGAGTGGGAGACCTATGTTTTTGATGAGATTCTTCAGTAGGTCTGCAAAGCCTTTTTATGCCAGAGTTTCCTCATGGTTCCTATCATGAATATGTTACCTTTAGGGTGTCAGCCTTTAGATGTCTTGTTAGGAGGCGGCATTGAAAGCGGGATTATTACACGAGTCTATGGTGAGGCTGGGACTGGAAAAACAAATCTGTGTCTGCAGGCCGCTCGTGAATGTGTTTTATCCGGCAAGAAGGTTGCGTACATTGACACGGAGGGTGTTTCTGTTGAGAGGATACGACAGATCTGCGTGGACAGCGATTATAAGAAGATCCTTCGTGATATCCTGTTTTTCACCCCGACATCGTTTGAATCCCAGGAGCAGATGATCCATGATGCGATTGCGACGAAAGGAGTAGGTCTTATCGTTGTTGATACGATCACAATGTTTTATCGGTTGAATCTTGAGGATGATCGGGAGGGCGGGATTCGTTCGTTTACTCGACAGGTAACAAACCTGCAGGTTGCTGCACGAGAAAAAGATTTGTTTGTGATTATTACCGAGCAAGTGTATACTGATAAAACTGGTGAGGTCAAACCGTTTACGAACCGAGATGCTGAGCATATGACGAAAACCATTCTACGACTTGATCGAAAGGGAATCGGACAACGAGAAGCAACGATCATTAAACACCGATCACAACCCGAAGGGAAAAAAGCGTGTTTTCGAATTAGTGCTATCGGATTGGAATAATGTTAACCAAGGTGACGGTCTATGGTCCTGATTCTTCAACACCAAATGACATGAACGTAGCTGGATCATTCTGATTATTATATTCTGTTGCAATCCATCCATTGGTTTTCACCATATTCAGGACATGAACCTCATCCACGACGCAGTTCTGGAAGTAATTCGGTATCTTGCTTGATCCGGTCGACTGTCGACTTGCGCCAATGAGGAAATCCCATGGCTGGTGGTACCAGAGCACTGTTGAATGACATGGACCAACTGTTCCCTGGAGCACACCGTTGATATAGAGGCAACCGACGTTGGCTGGGTCACTGTAGGTTAGCGTCAGATGATACCATTGATTCAGTGAGGTATAGAAAGTCCCTGCGACATCATATTGTTGACTATCATCTCGTTCGAAGATTCCTTTCAGACTGTTATCCTGTTCGATCATGAACCCATACGAATGTCCATCTGCGTTCCCCCAGTGATCAAATGATGCTTTTGAAATAACATACATGGGGTATCCACACGGACCAAGTGGCTTATACCAACCACTCAGTGTTACATCAGTTGGACATAAAGAACTACTATCCGGTACGCCAACATAATCATCCACACCATCAAACTGTAAACCATCGCCAAGCTTCGCGGGAATCACATTTCCTATATTCATCCCGCCATAGGCTGTTCCCTCATTCAGATAGGTCGAACTATCTTGAATGGGGCTTACTGGATTGTCCTGAAGATGCCAGACAGCTCGATACGGATCGTCCCATACCTGTTCAGGGAACTGCTGTGATGTTACCCCAGCATTCCCATAATACAAGTAAAACACGGTGTCGTTGATGATATCTATTGAGGAGAGTTTGACCCATGCGACAAGTGTCCCGGTGTTCTGATCGTAGGTTTCTATTTCATGCCAGAGCCGATGAGCGACCCCGGTCCCATCCATGAAGAGGATGTCATCACCATCAGATTGTGCATGGTTATTCAGATCATTATCAACGGTCTGTATGTAGACCGGGAAATCAGAGAGATGTTCAACGATCAGTGAATGATCAATGGTCACCATTTTGCGGTATTGCCAGCCTTCGGCAAACGGATCAAAGTTCATTACTGGCTCTGTTTGGAACCAATACTCCTCGGTAATGGGGTATGTTCCATCGGTCGCATTTACAAACCAATGGTATATCGTCGTACTCTGAAGACCGCTGATTGGTATCGTGATATATCCAGCACTCACATCAGTACCGCTCCCTGATCCGATATCCGGGGATGTCTCCACAGTATAATCAATAGGATCGTTCTGCGGATCTCGGAGATAAAATCGGATAAATGGTTGCGTGAGAGGTACAAATTTTTCTTTATCAAGCGGGGTGAGATCAGAGACGATAGGTGCAACTCCCTCCGTGGTGAATGTAAACGTCTCTTCCTTGGTATCCATCCCATCAGAGACGGTGACTGTCCAGGTATAGGTCGTCAAGCTCTTCAGACCTGATACTGGGATCGAATAGGTTCCATCTTGTTTCAAGTTCCCGTTTCCCCCACCAATATCAGGAGCAGTGATGACACTATAGCTCATTAGATCGTTATCGAGGTCGCTGATATGGAATTGAAGCTCCGTGGTTGATACTGGTACATAGCTGGCTCCATCTAGAGGGTACACAGGAGCAAGCTCTGGTGGATTATTTGGTGGCCAGTACTCCATATACTCTGCGGATGTCTTGGCAAACAAGGCGTACCCGAACATCCCGTAGGCATTGATCGGTGGAAGAAAGATGCTGAAACCAATCCCCCAAAATCCAAGGGCGAACCCTTGTTGCTGGCCATAGGCCATAAAACCAGTTTGTGAGAGCAGACCACCGCAACTAGTAAATCCAATTTGGGTTTTCCACCCGACAAACAACCGGGGGATCGGGGTCATGATGAAGGGGATGAATCGTGGGAGGATAATGATCGGAAACGCGGCTCCTTGGCCCGCTGAAGCAAAGTTACAGAACATTTCTTTTCCAGTGCCATCATATAATGCAGGGGAGGCTCCAGTGTCTACCCTTTTGGAAGCAAAGATAAGACCCTGTTTCTGAAGTTGCGTCTGAATTGATGCAGCTGACATTCCTCTTGGGAGGAGATCGTTCTGTTCTGCATAGGTCAGGATCTGTTGTTGAAGCTGTTGTGTCTGTATAGAAGTAGGATTTTCAGCATGGGCTTCTACTAATTTATTGAGCAGGTCTTGCAGATACAAGCCTGATTCAGCAGAGATAACCTGCGTGTGTGGCATCCCACTTGCATAGGTGGTGATGACTGCATTTTCTGTTTTTGTTAGTGTTAGTTGTTGTTCTAGCGAAGCAGCATTTGAGGAGGAGGTGGTTCCTGAGATGCTTGATACATTGCAACTCAGAATGAAGATGATGATGACACCAGCGGTCATGATAAAATTTTTTTGAGATTTTTTCATAGATTTTTCCCTCTATACAATCTATATGTATACTCTTTCCCAATGATAAAAGAAGAAATAATCTATATTTATATGTTTCTGATGTCAGATTGGTCTTTATCTGTGAAAAGTATAATGTCACAGTATTATGTCACTCTCGTCGATTCCTGTGATAAGTAAGACTAAAACTATTTAATGATGGTTCTTATTTTATGGAACGAATAACTTATGGATGAACACGAGGAAATCAGCTATAAAACACTCCGTAGACTGCAACAGGCTGAGCAGGCTTCCTCTATTCTTACCAAAATTAATGTCAATTTTTATCAGGATCTTTCGTTGTATATGAAAACCCTTGAACGAAGCATTGGAAATGAAAAGAACCCACTGAAACTCAAACTCTTTAGTGATGAAATTCAAAATACAAAAAAAATCGCAAACAGCATTTATGAGCTTCGGGAGAAAAAAATCGTCCAAGCCGCGCTTGCAACCGTACGTAGTGCTACGACTGATTTGAAATATTTCCTTGATGTCGAAAAAAAATTGTATACTGCTTTGGTGGAACAGATCCTCGTCTCTCGTAAAGAAATTTTCGAAGAACCAGCAGACCGCCACGAAAAAAAACAACCCACGCCACCAAAGGTTGATCAACCAAAAAGAGATCCGAATACAAATCCGATTGTCCGTGCCTTAGAAGACACCCCTGAATTTATCGGAACCGATGGGAACACCTATTCGTTGCGCAAAGAAGATGTGCTTTCAATGCCAAGCGCAATGACAGAACCACTCCTGAAAAAAAAGATAATTATGCAGGTGAAATAAGGCACCCTACATTTTTATATACCTTTCTTACTTACGGTTACAATCGAACTGTGATATCTATGAAGATACCAAGGAAAATCAAACGGTACTGTCCTTACTGTAAAAAACACACACTTCACGAAGTTGACAAGATGAAAAAACGGAAGGCAAGTGAGCTGAAACGAGGACAACGACGGTTTAGACGAGCTACTAGCGGATACGGAGGGTTCCCTCGACCAAAACCTGAGGGACGAGAGAAGACAAGTAGACGGGTTGCAACTCGATTTATGTGTACTGTCTGTAAAAAAATGCATCAGCCACCAAGTATCCGGTCGAAAAAATTTGAGATAGAAGGTGAATAAACCTATGGATCAACCAAAAAGCAGGTTCATTAAAGTACGATGCAATGATTGTGAAAACGAACAAGTCCTCTTTGACAAGGCAAGTACGACAGTCCTGTGTCATATCTGCGGGAGTAAACTTGCGACCCCAACTGGCGGGAAAGCTAGGATAAAAGGAACCATTTTAGAAACCATTGAATAAGGTTTTTCTCCATGATGAAAAAGGAGTACCCTGAAGAAGGAGAACTCGTTGTTGGAACGATAACCAAAGTCCAAGGTTTTGGCGCATTTGTATCACTTGATGAATACCCTAATAAAGAAGGATTCATCCATATTTCTGAAATAGCGACTGGCTGGGTAAAACGTATCCGTAACTTTGTCAGAGAAAAACAGAAAGTCGTCTGTAAGGTTGTCCATGTCGATGAAGCGAAGAAACATATCGATCTATCCTTAAAGAAAGTCAATGATCATCAACGGCGAGAGAAAATCCAGGATTGGAAGAATGCGCAGAAAGCAACAAAGCTCTTTGAGATGGTAGCTCAAGAGCTTGGAAAATCAGTTGATCAGTGTTACAATGAATTCGGCGATGCGCTGGTGAAAAAATATGGGACGATGTATGCAGCATTTGAAGAATGTGCCTATGATGCGAACACCCTGAAAAACGATGGTTTTTCCGGAGATTGGCTGAAGAAATTCGAGGAAGTCGCCAAGGGTAGCATCACGGTTCCTTTCGTTGAGATTAAAGGAATGCTCCTTCTTACATCCTACCTGCCTGATGGAATAACCTATATCAAGGAGGCTCTCAGTATTGCTGAAAAAAGCGAGTTTGACGACGTCACCATCGATATTAAATACATTGGTGCGCCTCGCTACATGGTTAAGGTCAAGGCTCCTGATTATAAGATTGCTGAATCACAGATGAAAAAAGCGGTTGAGCGCGCTGAAGCGTATATGAAAAAAACGAAAGGTGAATGCGAGTTTCAACGTGAAGTCGAAGAATAATGTCTGAAATACTGTATTGTCAACATTGTCAACGGTACACCATTCATCCGGTCTGTGGGATCTGCAAAGGCAAATCAGTATCGAACAAACCTGCACGGTTTTCACCGCAGGATCATTATGGGAAGTACCGCAGGGCGTTAAAAAAAGAAACGGGGAAGAACTGAGACAATGAAGCTAGTAGAAATAAAGTATGTAGAGAAAAAACCAAAATTGAAGAACCCGATTTTTATTGAAGGATTGCCCGGGATAGGCAATGTCGGTAAACTTGCTGTAGAGCATCTCATTGATGTTATGAAAGCAAGAAAATTCGCTGAGTTGTACAGCAAGGATTTTCCTCCGCAGGTGTTCATTAACCCTGATGGGACCATTAAATTGGTCAATAACGAGTTTTTTTATTGGAAAGCAAAGAAGAAAGGTCAGCAGGATATCGTTTTTCTAACTGGTGATTATCAGGGTCTTTCCTCGCAAGGACAATATGAGCTGGCAGAATCCATCCTTGATATTGTCCAGGATCTTGGTGTGAAACAGATGTTTACCCTTGGCGGGTACGGTCTTGGTCGGGAGATCAAAGAACCAAAGGTGTTGTTTGCTACCACTGATGCTCATCTTGTGAAAACCATGAAGAAATATGGGGCGATTTTTAAGAAAAACGAGCCTGGTGGCGGCATCATAGGTGCGAGTGGTCTGCTTCTTGGTTTAGGCAAACTCCGAGGATTGATTGGTACCTGTTTTATGGGTGAGACCCCAGGGTATCTTGTTGATCCGAAGAGTGCGAAAGCGGTGCTCAAGGTTCTTACCAAAGCAGTGAAAGTTGATATTGATCTTTCTCGGCTTGAGGAGAAAGCAAAAGAAATCGAGTACATCGCTCAGCAGCTGAATGAAATGGAAACGATGGTGAAAGAAAAACCAGATGATATTCGATATATTGGTTAATCTCTCATATTGAATTTTTTTTCTTTTCTTATTAAATAAAAAAAGATTAAAAAAGAAAAAGAAAAAAGGTTTCTTACTTGACGCCAATGAGGAAAAACAGCAGGAGTACCGCACTGGTTTCTGAAGACATTTCTTTCACATTTGCTGCGGAAACTTTTAGTGAGATTGTCACTTTTCCAAATCCTAGCAAAAACACTGGATGCAGGGTCATTTCTTGACCTGGTTGTAGTTCCGATAAATTAGTTATGGTATGTTTTCCAATGAAAACGAGTCCACCAGAAATCGTATTATTGACTGTAACATCCCATGCGGTGTAGTTCCCAACGTTTTTAATCACAAAGGAGAGTCCCAAACCACCTTTTTTGGTGATTTGAAGGAATGTTTCATGGAGACCGTAGGTCTTGAAGCATCCGTCAGCATCGACTAACTCAGTCCAGTTCTGACCATCGTTCAATGAAAGGTAAACGGTTCCATTTTGATAGATGTTTGTTCCATTCCCCGAGATCCAGTAATAGTTCTCTGTAATGTTTGCGGTGTAGACAACAATATAATACGTCTGCCCTGGGGTGACCCAGAGGTCGTCGAAGTCGAATTCTATCCATGCGAGCTGTTCCTCTGTTGGGGTTTCGTTGACAATGGGAAATCCACTCGGTTCGGCGGTGACAACCGCTAAATCATTTGCTGTTAAGTTATCTCTTACTGCTAAGAAACAAGGATAGATGGTTGATGCGTTTCTTGCCATCAAAAAGAATGTTCTTGTCAATACTTCCATCTGGGGGACAAAAGACTGTGCTATTGAGAGATTTGCATAGTAACCAAAAATATTCGTTCTCCCCAATGGTAACGATCCATCGTAATCAGTCATGGATTGATCAAGTTCATCGACGTACGGTGACTGGGTGATGCCACTTCTTTGAGGGTTTTTCTGATTCTGGTTTGTTGCTGTAACGGCAGCCCCTAGTCCACATAGGACTACGATACCAATAACGATACATGATAACAATTTTTTCATGTTCTTCCTCTCCCGTTTTATTTTCTAATCAATTATTATGGGAAGACAGTATATAAGGATTTCTTGTGTGTAATTCTGAAATATCTGCAGTGGAATGGGAGGATTGAACGAGAAAAAACGACGATTGTTTTATCTCTGTTGTGTCTGGTTAAAAGGATTAGGTTATGATATCTTTAGGATTTTTTTTTCAAATTGTTTCAAATCAGAGACAACATACAGACCGGTTGTGTTTTTCTTTCTATCAAGATAGTATGATGTGATGCCGTGTTTCTGAGGGGAGAGATAATCGAACTCTTTATGATCGCCTACGTGTATCATTTCCTGTGGTGAAATATCTAGTTTTTTGCAGATCATTGCATAGAAATCCGTGACTTTTTTCACTGTATGAAAATCCGATGTTGATGAAAAAACCTTATCAAAGTAGGTACGTAATTTGGTTTGTGTGAGTTGCACGTCGATGAATTCTTTTTTCGCGTTAGAGCTGATGATGAGGCTATAGTTTTTTGATAATCGTTTCAGGACTGATGGAACTTCTGGATAGATCTCTGCGTTGTTTCGATAGTCTAAAAGCATTTTTTTCCAATCTGTTTGGAGGTGGAAGCGGTCGAACCAGTACCCTGGATCGTACCATTCGATACGGTTATCTCCTATCTTTTCGTACTCCTCAAAGAGATATTTCTTTGCTGCTTCTCCATCGACGTGATGTTGCTTGGCGTAGAGCGCTGGGACTCCTTCAAGCCAGAATGCGTCTGCGAAGGTATGTTTTGCAATCGTACCATCAAAATCAAAGGAGATTATTTTAATCATAGAATCCGCGATACATCCTCTGTTGTATTAAAAAGCATTCTGCTGGGATTTGTCTGAAGTGTGCGTTTTTCTTAGTCTTTCTGTACGGATTTTTGTTTGTTTTTTCTCATCAGATCATATCCAACGACAGCGAGAAAACCGGCAAAGATAAGGACGATAGCGATACTTACCGTGGTTGCAACGTTGATATCGGTGATCATGTTTGGTTGGGTCATCCGTTTCATCCAGATTCCTAAGAACGCCCAGAGAACAACAAGACTAAATGCAAGATCCTTTCGAAGCCCAAGCATCAGATAAGTAAGCAGTGTTCCGACCGCGATAATTAAGATTGTCCAGGTTAACTGGTCGATGCCGAATCCATCCCATTGTATTGAGACAAGAAATGCAGTGACATTCGCAATCGTCGCAACAGTAATCCAACCAAGATAGACGCTAAAGGGAACATGGACAAGGAGTTTTTCTTTCATCGGAACACTTGATTTCCCAATCTTCAGACGAACATAAATTGCAAGCAGAGAACCGAGAAGAAGTATCATCATGAGTAATGCAAGACCGACATATTCGTAGTGCCAAAGGAAGATCCAAGCGCTATTTGCAACCCCACTCACGATAAATAACCCGGTGATTTGCGACAGAAACGGCATTTTAATTTCTTCTTTTTTGAACATGTCTCGAGCTTGGTACACCGCAAAGACAATCCAGAGGATGTAAATGACACTCCAGATGGAAAATGTGAGACCTGCGGGCACAAAAAAATTTGGTAGCGCATCAGAGAGTTCTTGGGTGGTTTTTCCGTTAAGTGGAAGAATGACCGCTAAGGCGTTCACTACAATGGTGATTATTACGGTAAGAATGTTTCCTGCTTGAAGAATTCTCTTTTTACTCCGTGGCGTCATATGAGTTCCTCTGTGATGAAGAATCGTTTTCGTAAAGATAAGCTTTCCGTGGTTCTAAAAAGACATTAAATTTTTTTTAGCGAGGGCAAGCGGCCAATCCATGTTTTGCTAAATACTGTTGGTGGTACTCCTCCGCAGGATAAAACGTCGTTGCTTTTGTAATTTCGGTCACAATCTTTTTGCTGTATTTTCTTGATTGTTCGAGATTCTTTTTTGAGAGTTCTGCTGTTGTTTGCTGTTCAGGTGAATGGTAGAAGATGGCTGATCTGTATTGTGTTCCCACATCTGGTCCTTGTCGATTTTTTGTCGTCGGGTCATGGATGTTCCAAAAAACGCTGAGGAGTTCTTCGTAACTTATTTTCTGGGGGTCGAAGGTGATTTCGACGACCTCTGCATGTCCGGTTTTATTTGTGCAGACATCTTCATACGTCGGGTTTTTTAATGTTCCACCTGTGTATCCTACTGTTGTCGAAAGGACACCTTTGAGATGTCGAAATGTTTCTTCAACATGCCAGAAACAGCCTGCTCCAAAGGTTGCTTTTTCCATACATATTCACCTATTACAACAGGCAGGATTCTTTCTCTATTAATAGTTTTTTGTTTCATCCTATGAAATATATTCGATTTTTATACTCCTGATGGA
>DATMWV010000134.1:0-8723 GCA_035562195.1 Thermoplasmatota archaeon | reverse complement strand
ATCCCATGAAAACTTGCGCCATACCCGACGCTGGTTGGAACCGCGATAACTGGTTTTGAGGCAAGACCCCCAACGATACTGGCAAGGGCACCTTCCATACCGGCGATCACGATGATGACATTCGCATCAAAGATTTTATCCTTAATATCGAACAAGCGGTGGACGCCAGCGACACCAACGTCATAGACTGTCTCTACCTTGTTTCCCATAAGCTGCGCGGTGACGACCGCTTCCTCCGCAACAGGGATATCAGAGGTGCCTGCCGTTAGAACAAGGATTTTCCCTTTCTTTTGTTTGGGTTTATACCGCTGGATGACAACGGTTCTTGCTGATTCATTATAGGTTGCCTCAGCATATATTTTTTTTATGGATGCGTAGACGTTTTTGTTCGCTTTTGTCAACAGGATGTTTTGGTCTTTCGGGAGTTTTATTAGAATCTGTGAAATCTGAAGGAGGGTTTTCCCCTGACAGAAGATCGTCTCAGGAAATCCTTTGCGTATCTCTCGATGGGTATCGATCTTTGCGAACTCTAAATCCTCATATGGCAAGGTTTTAAGTTTTTGCAAAACGGTTGACAAATTCACCTTTCCTGCCTTGTAGTCTTGTAACAGTTTTTTCATTTAGTAAGCACCTCGTTTAAACTCCCGGTCCTGTATCCTTGAAGATCAAGTGTGATGTAGGTAAAACCGAGTGTTTTAAAACGTTTTATAATCTTTTGAGCATGTGTCATGATGGTTGGGATATCATCTGGTGTTACCTCGATTCGTGCGATACAGTCATGATACCGTACCCTACATTGTCGGATGCCTAGGGAAAAAAGGTACTCTTCAGCGGATTCTATTTGTTTGAGTCGTTCTTTGGTGATTTTCATCCCGTAGGGGAACCGGGAGGCAAGACAGGCGAACGCTGGTTTTTCTGATGATTTCAGATGCAAAGAGGAGGAAAGCTCTCTGATTTCCTGCTTGGTGAATCCGACTTCCTGTAAAAGGCTTCTCACACCAAGTTCTTTTCGTGCGCGAGCCCCAGGTCGATAATCAAAGGCGTCATCAGCGTTGGATCCATCAAGGACTACTTGGAGATGATGTTCTTGTGCTATCTGTTGTATTTTATGGAATAATTCTTTTTTACAGTAGTAACAGCGGTCAGCAGGATTGTCTGAAAACCCAGGGATATCAAGTTCTTCAGATGGTATGATAACATGA
Source organism: Thermoplasmatota archaeon (assembly GCA_035562195.1). Classification (GTDB taxonomy): domain Archaea; phylum Thermoplasmatota; class E2; order DHVEG-1; family DHVEG-1; genus SM1-50. Next base: position 7,521 of record DATMWV010000134.1, on the reverse strand, counting down.
GAAATCCCTATTTCCTGTGCGAATCGTTTCGCATCTTTTAATTCACGTTGCGGGTAGGTTGAGGAAGTTGCGGTCACCGCAAGGGCGTTCTTCCCAAGGGTATCATACGCGACTTTAATTAAAAAAGTGCTGTCCATCCCACCAGAAAACGCTATCGCACAACTCTTCAGATCCAGAAGCAGTTGTTGGAGTTGTTTCAATTTGTCTTGTGGTGTCGCTTTCACAGGAGAGACAAGAAATGTCTCGGCTATATAATGCTTGTCTGAGCAGTGTTATTTCAACAATTGATTCAGTTTCTGAGACTTTCTGTTTTTCCATGCTCCTTTGTGATATGCGTAACTGACCACGAGAGGCAACGTGATGGTTGCTTCACCATACACCATCTGCTCATATCCTGTATCGACCTTTCCCCAGGAGTTCGCCTCTTTCAACGTCGAACCTGAGAGTGCACCGTCTCGTTCATCTGCCACAGTCAGCTGGATCGCGTACTTATGCATAGGTGCATCAATCCCAAGGATATCCGCAGCGACAACCGTATCTTGTACAAAGTTCTTCGGCACCCCACCACCGACCATGAATATCCCGGTTTGCTTCGCATGTACTTTTAACTCGGTCAGTTCCCTGAAGTCTTTGACTGAGTCGATCGTCAGATAGTTGGTCTTCCGGTCATGCTGATGGAACACCAGTCCGAATCCTGCGCTGGAATCTGAGAACGCGGGGCAGAAAATCGGAAGATCATGTTTATACGCCTCAAGGACAAAGGAGTCAGGGTTCTTCCCGTGTTTATCAAGGTATCTGCCCATCTCATAGATGAACTCTCGTGATGAGTACGGACGTGGGGGAAGCTCATCAGCGATTTCTTTCGTCGTCATATCACAGATGCGAAGATCATCTTCATCAATGAAGGTATCATAGATCCGGTCAACATGCATCTTCTGAAGTTTGGAATCATCGACTCGTACCTCACCACGGTAATGTTGAAAACCCAATCCTTCGAAGAAATCCTGGTCGACGACAATCGCACCGGTCGAGACGATCGCATCAACCATGTTGTGACGAATCATATCGACAAGGACATTTTTCAACCCAGCGCTCACCAAAGACCCAGCAAGGCACAGGATGATGGAACAATCCTTGTCAGCCAGCATGGTATGATAGATTTTACAGGCATTTGCTAGGTTCCGTGACTGGAACGCCATATGGTCAAAGGCTTCAATCAAAGGAATAGCATTAAACGTCTTGATGTCAATATGTCTGATTGGTACCGAGAGTAACTCTTTTTTTTCGTCTTTCATTTCATATTTCATTGTCATAACCAACAAGCAGTAATTCATCTGAGTTTTTCTTTTTTTCTACGGGGGAAATAAAAAAACACTGTTTCATGAAGCAATCGGATACCGATTATTTATTAATCAGAGAGATGATGCCAGAGCAGAGATGGTCTGAGATGGCTATTGATTGGTCCCTTGTTCTGGTGGTATGCTTTATCATCGTCATTTTTCCGCTCATCATTGTTTTATCGCTCCGGCAATATCGTACCATGAAAAACCTCATGGAACAGCAGGCTATGAAACGAGGCGGAACAGTAACAGGATCTTATCTTTTACCAGTCCTAAAGTTCCCCTATCGGAATCTCTCGATCGTTGTCACCTCGGTACCCGGGAGTAAATATCGTCAAGCAAAAACAGAGGCGAGCATGTCATTACAAAAACCAGCATCAGCCAACCTGATAATTGTCAAAGAATCAGTTGGGACACGACTGGGAAAGGCACTGGGAGCAACCGATGTTCAAATCGGCAATGATGAATTTGACAGGGAGTTTCTGATAAAAACACAGGAGGAGACCTTCGCAAGAAATGTGCTGAACGTTACACTTCAACAGAAACTCTTAGAGATGAAACAGCAGAAACCCCGGATCTGCCTTGAGGGGACATGGCTTGCTGTACAGGTCCCTCGAGTGATAAAGACAGAGGAGGAGTACGATCAACTCTTTGATCTTGCGTTTGCCATCGTAGACCGGATACAAGAGCCCACGTTCTAAAGGTTTTTTCGACTTATTCTTTTTTAAGGAAGCGTAATGAGACAGAGTTCATGCAGTACCGCTGACCGGTAGGCGCTGGACCATCATCGAACACATGACCAAGATGCCCCCCACATCGAGCACAAAGCACCTCGGTTCGCCTCATCCGAAGGCTTCCATCAGGCTTCAATACAATCGCATCAGATGCAACCGGAGTAAAGAAACTTGGCCATCCACTCCCCGAATCAAATTTAGTATCAGAAGAAAAAAGGACATTTCCGCATCCAGCGCAGACGTAGGTGCCTTCTGCGGTCTGATGAACATATTTTCCAGTGAACGGAGACTCAGTTCCTTTCTTGCGCAACACTAAAAACTCTTCGGGTGTAAGGGTTTTTTTCCATTCATCCTCAGATTTTTTCACCTTTTTATTCTCCAAAAAAAATCACCTTGTAGAAAACAAGAATCCTTGCTTCTATATAAATCTCCTCATGCTTTCGTTTTCCGTTCGGTTCGTAACATTTAAACCTTCTCCTCCTGTATCCGGTCTCTGTATGCATGAATGGGCGCTCGCGGAATCCATCGTCATGGCTGCTGTCGAAGAAGCACAGAAAGAAAAACTGAAGAAAATCACCCAGGTCACTGTGTTCATCGGTGAACTTCAGCAAATAGAAAAAGAAATCTTCCTGTTCGCACTCAATGAGTTATCTAAATCACAGAAACCACCCATAATAAAAGACGCGTTTTTGCTGAAAACAGAAAAAAGCACACTCACCTGTAAAAACTGTGGGGAGACCTGGAAATACGATGACATGAAAAAGAAACTCAATGAAACAGAATCAGAGTCAATCCATTTCATCCCAGAGGTCGTCTTCGTACATGCGCGATGCCCCCGTTGCGGGAGCCCTGATTTTGAGATTTCAAAAGGACGAGGCGTGCTGATTTCTTCCATCAAAGGAGTACGTTGACGATGGAGCCACGCACCAGCGTCATTGAGAAACGTTTGAAAGACATCAATAGAATCATCGCGGTCGCAAGCGGCAAAGGTGGTGTTGGAAAAAGCCTTGTTGCCTCAAGCCTTGCTTTGCATCTCGCACAGAAAGACTACCGGGTCGGGTTGCTGGACCTTGACTTGTACGGACCGTCCTCTCATATCATCCTTGGGGTGAAAGATGAATTTCCTATAGAGGAAAAAGGAATCATCCCACCAAAGATCCATGGGATCTCCTTCATGTCCATTGTGTATTTCACAGAGGAAAAACCATCCCCGTTCCGAGGAGTTGACATCTCCAACATCATCCTGGAGCTCCTTGCGATCACCCAATGGGGATCCCTTGATTTCCTGATCATCGATATGCCACCTGGGATCGGCGATGAGACTCTTGATGTGATCCGATACATGAAGACCAGCGAGTTCCTGGTGGTGACCACACCATCAAAGGTGGCGATGGGAGCAGTCGGTAAACTACTAATGATTTTATTAGAACTGAAAAAACCAGTACTGGGCGTCATAGAGAATATGAGCATGACTGATTCTTCATTTATCAAAAAAGAGGTACACAGATTGCAGGTGCAGTATCTTGGAAAAATTCATTTTGATGAACACCTGGAAGAATCTATCGGAAACCCTGATCGTCTGCTAAAAACACTGGCGATGAAAGACCTTAGCAGGATTCTACAGAAAATAGAACTTTAAGCAAAAAACGTCTCAGGGGTGATTTTTCCGAGGAGTATATAGCCTCGTGCTTCCCCAACCGTGAAGAGCGAACCAGTAACACAGATCAGGTCTTTTTGCTTGGCAATGTGTTTAGCATGATCGATTGCGCGGGGAATCGAATCTTCCACAACCACATTTTTGTTGACGTCAGAACCCGTAATCATCTCCTTTAACATCTGAGGATCAGCTGCCCGAGGATTTCCTGATTTCGTCACGATGACTTCATCAAAGATTGGCACAATCGTCGATGCCATGGTTTTGACATCCTTATCCTTCAACACCCCGAGAACAAGGATAAGACGATAGTCGGAAAAATCCTCCCGTATCGTTTTGACCAGCATGTTCATCCCAGCAGGGTTATGCGCACCGTCAAGCAGAATCAACGGGTTCTCTGAAACAATCTCCATTCTACCTGGATGAGCCGCGGTTGCAATCCCCTCCTGGATATCACCATCGGTGAGGTACACACCACCCATCTGCAGCTGTTCAATTGCTGCGATGGCAAGTGCGATGTTTTCTCCCTGATGTTGACCAAGCATCGAGGTCTTTACGGAATAATCCTTGAAGGAACCCTGGATCATAAATTCCTGTTCCCTCCCCTGATGAGTTTTTCGTTTCCACATGGGTTGGTCAATCCACGTAACCGGTGCGTTCCGCTGCTTTGCGACCTGCTCGATGGTTACCCGTGCGTCATGTACCGCTGCGGAGACTACTGGGACATGATCTTTGATTATCCCAGCTTTTTCAGAAGCGATCGAAGCGATATCCTTCCCAAGAATATCTGTATGTTCCAGTGAAATATTTGTGATAACCGACACCAGTGGATTGACTACATTTGTCGCATCAAATCTCCCACCAAGCCCGACCTCCACGACCGCATAATCAACAGTACAGTCCTTGAAATGCAGGAACGCAAGTGCGGTGACGATTTCAAAAAACGTAGGAGTGTTATTCTGTTTATTCATAGCGTCAACAAAAGGTCTGACCTGTGAGACAAGACGTGTGAAATCTTCCTTTGATATTTCCTTATTGTTGACGACAATGCGCTCCGAAAAACGCTCAACATGAGGAGAAAGATACAGGCCAACAGTATACCCTGCTTTCTGAAGAATCGAACTAATATATTTGCAGACGGAGCCTTTCCCATTGGTCCCTGCAACATGAATGACCTTGAGCTCGTGGTGAGGATTTCCAAGTTGTTCAAGAAGAAAAGTAATCCTCTCAAGACCAAAGATCCAGCCGTACTTATCAAAGCTACACAACCAATCAAATGCATCCTGAAAAGGGGGAGTCCTAGTATCCTTCAGAGTAGAGCACATCAGGAAGAACCTTGTGTTTCTTTTTCCATGAATCCCCTGGTAGAATGACGACTTTGCGACCCTCAATGAGCAATCGCCTCTGCGCAAATAACTGTATCGTCCGAGGGAGGATCTGATGTTCCACCTCAAGTACACGGGCCGCGAGAGCATCACGGTCATCATCAGGATGAACTGTGACAGCAGCCTGCAGAATGATCGGACCATGATCCATCTCCGTATCCATGAAATGGGTGGTACAACCAGAGATTTTCACGCCGTACTCCAGTGCATCACGCTGACCATTGGTCCCCTTAAAGGAGGGGAGAAGCGCAGGATGAATATTGATCAGTTTTCCATGCCATTTTTTCACAAATGCTGGCGAAAGCAACCGCATATACCCAGCACCGACCACCAGCTCCACCTGATGTCTGTGTAGGAGTGCATCGATTTCGCTTTCATGCGCAGCACGGTCTTTCCCGTTAGGGTCGACAAAAAAACCTGGGACATGGTGCGTTTTTGCCCGGTTCAATACAAACGCATCAGACTTATCACTGATGACAACAACGACCTCAGCATCAATCAAATTATGTTCTGATGCATCGATGATGCTTTGTAAATCAGTCCCAGAACCTGATGCAAGCACACCAACAGAAAGCTTCTTTTGGGATATTTTCATAAACCTATGATATCCTTTGTTATTTAAAAACTTCTGTGACGACGCCCAAAGGAGCATTCGTTTTAAATCCCGTAGGGGTACAATGGGTCTTGGCGACAATGAACCCTTTATTTTGCAATTGTTCAATGATATAATTCATAGTCGGCGGCGATACTTTCAACTGAGAGGACAGGTCATTGATCGTATAAAAAAACGGTGGGGCATCTGCCTCGCCCTCCAGGAGATCAAGGAGTTTCCAGAGCAGATGTTTTGTGTTCAGCTGCTTGATTGACAGAAGGGTCCGTATCTCTTGAACAACCGTTTTTTTCTGAAGATTCCCAAGCCATAACGGACCAATCAAAGCAGGACTTTCCTTGGAGAGAGGAACGTCTTTTACTGGGATACTACAGTACTGGGCCATGGATGCATTCGCAGCGTATTTCCCATTATTGATCTGGACATATAAACGTGCATAATGATCGGTCGTGTAACAGAGCAATGGTTCGATACCACGGTCGTACTTCGCAGCCTCACGACACAGACACCCAAGAAGAATTCGAAGCCCGGTCTCATGCATCGAAGGACCATGCAATGGCCAGGCAGCATATCGCCGGAAACACACCTGAGGAAACACGCCGCAAAGTGCTGCGGTATCGGTTGCGGTACACGAGATAATTCCCTTGTTGTACACACTTCGGACAGCTGCATCAAAAAAATACACGGGGGAACCGAAAGGGTCGATGTCGATAGAATGATACCGTCGTTCCAAAAGCAAGCTGCCAAGATCTCGTTGGAACACCGAAATGTTCTCCAACTGGTTTTTCTCGATGTTCTGCTTTATCAATGCAAATGATTGATCATTCCGGTCATTGATGCTGACTTCAAAATCCCCGCTGAGTTCATGGGCAAGTCTAATACCTCTAATCCCTGACGCCGCCAGACCATCGAGGATATGAACGTGTTTCGCACTCGTGTTCAAAAACCATTGATTGACCAGGATAGAGACATCGCGGTTCAGCTCCATGGCTGGGTTATAGAACGGTGCATTTTGTCTGATGCTTGGGCCTTTCACGGACGTCTTGTTCTTATATACAAAAAGCTCGGTTGTTCCCTCTTTTATAAGATCGGTTGGTCCGTTGGTCATGGTTAAAACAAGGGCGGAAGCTTCTCAGCCATGATTTTTTCAATCTTATACGGGAGCAGATTTCGATTCACCGCGGTGACTTCAAGGATGCGGATATCGTCCCGTCTGCGGATATCCTGCAAAAGCGGAGTCCGTGATTTCTTATGTAAGGTGACCATAATTGGTTTGTCAGAGTCAAGTGCTTCAATGACCATCTCACAGAACTTCTCAGAAAGCATCTCCATTTTCCCTATCTCATCAATGACAATGATATCGATGGTTTCATCATTGATCGCTTTTTCGATCGCATGCACGCCGACTCGTTCGAGAGCTGCGAGGTCAACACCATATTTTCCGACCTTATCCTTGGAGTCGAGGTCAAGACGGGCGAAAATCTCCTTTTCTTTGGTCTGCCAGTCTTCCACATAAAAACCCACCCGTTTCTTCTTTTCGATGAGAGGGGTGGTGATCATCCCTTCGAGTTTATAGCCACTTTTTTCAATTTTCTCGATGATTTTTACCAGCGTCTGTGTTTTTCCGACGCTCGGCATGCCTGTGATGCCTATCTTTGGTATATCGTCCATAATAGCTGTATGTAATGCAATTTTTGTTTAGAAATGTTTGGATTGCGAACGGACAAAAAAAATCTTTCATATGAAAAAATATTTTTCGGGGGAGTTTATCTCTCAGCTACCTCAAAATATTTATAAT
>DATMWV010000133.1:0-6921 GCA_035562195.1 Thermoplasmatota archaeon | reverse complement strand
TCCCGATAAGAGTGTTCCCCGCGCATTCCGTATGGGGATTTCTCTCCGGATATCGCTGCTGTACAAATAAGGCGGTCTCCACAAAGGATTCCATCGCAAACCAGGCGTTCCCAAGATACATATGATGATCCCTCATCTCCTCATAAACCAGATATTTATATTCAGTGCCGTAACTCCATGATGTCCCGGATGCTGCTTGGCCAATGGACCTCCCAAACACGTAGGAAACCGCGATGTTGATGTTCAATGGCGTGGTTCCAGGCGCTGTCCAGAAATCAGCGCTATGACACCCGTAAAGAAATGTCATCAGAGCACCCCGAGAAAGTCCAAGGACTTTGAATGATGAAAAACCACCGACGTCCCATCCCTGATACTTGGAGTTTGCATGCTGCCATGTGTCAAAAACCTCATATCTAGTCGTACGGAGTTGTTTCCAAATCTCATCATCTATCGTAAGATCGGCTCCCTCGCCATCGGTATCAACGTTCGTGATGCCATAGATGTCCTGTAACACGGGAACGACACCGACCGGTCCATAGAAATTATTATCATAATCCTCATGACAAGCGACAAAGGCTTTTTTTGTGGTAACAAGCTCACCGGTATAGTACCGATGCGTTTTTTCTAAAAACCTCTGCATGAAAAATATTTGACAGAAGAGAGGTGGCCTCATCCAGCACACCCAGATTTCAGGCCCCTCATGCGGACCGAAGGTATGATAATCGTAAAAACCATCTCCGTTCGTATCTTCAAAAGCACCATCTAAATCCTCATAGAACACACTGATCTGCCCACTGTTGTTCCCAATTCCTTGTTTCCATAATGCGTAGGGGATCTGACCGACAAACAAGGCTCCGATCGTGTTATTCACGGTATGTTCTTTTTGTATGATTTCTCGAAGTGCTCTTGGTGCTATAGGGTGTCTACTCTGCGAACCATTGACCTGTATCAAGGAGAACTCAACAGAAAAACATTCCATTACGTCCTTCATATATCGAGTAAATTTCGCTTGTATCCAAGGATACAACTGGGTGTCCATCACAACCAAGATATGATTATTTTCCTGATTATTTGGTGTTTGAGTACCTATCGAACCATCTATGCACTCTGTTGTTCCTTGAACAACATTAAGGATACCACTTAGAGAGAAAAGAATACACATCGCCAGACTAATAAGCTTCTGCCGAATGATACAATACCTCCATATGTATCAATACAGATAGCTAATTTAAATGTTTTGTCAACGATAAAAATATCAGCTATTTACTGAGTGCACTCAGGAGGTCTTGTAAGGACATGACTTTTGCAAAACCACGACGCAACACCTGCAGTTCCATCTCATGAAAGGCGGGGAAATGTGCTGCTGTCACATCGCTACCGAACACGACCTTGAAGCCTCGTTCATATGCTTGTCGTGCGGTCGTGGAACAACAATAGTTCGTCAGCGTCCCACTGATGATTATGGTATCTTTCCCGAGATTCTTTAAAATGGTTTCTAAAGGGGTTTCAAAAAACGCTCCATACGATGACTTATGGATGACAATCTCATCATCGGCAGGTGCAAGTTCATGCCATACCTCCCCTGTAACAAAATATGATGATTGATCAATAGGTAAATCAGGGAAGCGGCTGGGCATGAGTGGTAATGTTTTCGGTCGATCTAGATAACGATGGGTGTTCGAATACACCGTGTAGATCACAGGAATGTTCTTCGAACGACACTGCTCGATTAGTCGCTTCATGTTAGGGACTCGTTTTGTAGCCTCAGGGACCCAGTACGGTGACCAATGAGGTTTGACAAATTCATCCTGCATATCAATTACAATCAACGCACATTTTTCAGGGATGACGTCGAATTTCACCTCTCCTTCTTCGTATGATTTCTTAGCTAACTCAAGCACACGTTCTTCTGAAAAATCTAATTTCTTCATCAGGTAGAATGAATCATGATATTTCTTATGAAGATTACGACAATCCGTTTATTTCCTTTTGGCTAGGAAAAGATAAGAAGAAAGAGCAGAACAGCAAGAATCCTGGTTAGTGGATCTAGGAAGTGAAGTCGCAGGAGGAACGGTATCTTTGCGACGGGGGGTCCTTCCGCAGGTATCTGTGATGAGGTGGTGAAGCGATAGAAATGGACGGTGTTTGATTTCAATGTTTGTGTCAATGTATATGGCGATGTGTCCTGTACGGTCTTGTTTGTTATTTCAAGATGATGGGACTCATCGATGAGGTACTGAACAACAGTATAGGAAGTATTCCAGGGCAGGTTGGAGAGCTCAAGAGCATATTGCGTGTCATCTGCGTCGAAATTACTGATAAGGATGCTGATGTTTGTGTGATCCTCTGAGATCCCGGCAAGATAGGTAACACCAGTAGAAGCGTTCATTATTGATGTTGAAATTCTCAAGGGTGTATCCTGGGTGATCTCCTTCATTGCTTGATAGGTCAACGCTGGTCTTTTATAGACACCAGTATAGGTGAAAAGACTAAGGTCAAGTCCAAGAAAACGCATCAGCCAATTATTTTCTTGATTCCCCCGATAGCGGTATGCATGATCAAGTTGTGCATCCTGGAACACCGTAAAACAACAGGCGGTAAACGCAGCGTTCCTGGCGTTGTCTTTATCCCGCTGAGGGGTTAGAATATCCAGGTTCCATTCTGTGTTAATGTTTTCAGTATCAAAATATCCATATGAATCAAGTAGCTGGCGAATATATCGAGATGCGTTGTACATTTCAAATGGTGTGGCTGCATAACGATGCCACGAGAAAAAATCCAAGGGGACGTCATGGTCCGTGATGTATTCAAGGAATCCCCGGGTGTAACTTACGTTGGTTATCGATGATGTGCAGGGACCTCCGATTTTCAGTGAGGCGTTCCATGATTTCATCGTGTCTGATGTAACGTGATACAGTTCGTAATACTGCTCAGCGGTTCCATTCCAAAACCCGCTGAGATCCGGTTCATTCCAGATCTCCCAGTAGATTATATTATAGAAGAATCCATGGTTCCACCCGTCGTTGTAATGCATGCTGATATGTTTGGCGACCTCAGCCCATTTTGTGAAGTTCTCAGGTGGTCTGCGTAAGGTCTCATTATCACTTGCACTTTCACCAAGTCGATAGAACACGTCACATCCTGCATCAATCATTCGGGTGATGAGAGCATCACTAGTCTCGAAATGATAATTGGATTCGATAGTTGGGTCTGCGGTCCAGTCTGGGAAAATCGTTGTCATGTCCGTTGGACCAAAGAGGTCATGGGTTCGAATAGAGGTAATACCGATGTCCTGATATTGAGTGGTGATGTCAGCATATCGTGGTTCATTCTTTATCGGGGCAGGACCATCATTAATATCTCCATAGGGACGGATGACATCACTGATGTTAGAACAATCAAGGAAAATCGAAATCATCTCGTTTGAATCAGTTTCCAAGGGTGAATGATTTAAAAGGGAAGCAGACAGAGAAGGACAGAAAAACACAAGAAATACAAGGAGAAGAATTCCCATCCCGTGTCTCAGGTTGTTCTTCATAGCTGTTAATACATCATTACATTATATAAATTTTATTCATATAAAAAAGGGGGGGTGGGAGAAAATTTATTCTCCGAGGAGCTGATGAAGCAAGTTATACAATAGAGGGAAATGAGAGAGCCATTTTATCAGAAATACCGATGAAGCAGAAGGCATGGTCACCTGAAGAGAACCCCATTCACTTGTCGCAGCGTAGATATCCCGTGCTTGGACTTTCACTGTATAGCTGCCTTTTTTCGCAAACGTATGACTCAGAGTCACGTTCTCGTTTGATTCGTAGGGTCCAACCCAGCTACTGTTAGTACCATCGTCCCAATCAATAAAGTAGAGGATCTCATCATCCTCTGGATCAACCGAAATAACGGTATAATCATAGGATATCTTGGGTTTTCCCTCGGTGGGACCCTGGATGGAGGGAGTCTCCGGGGGTGTATCTTGAAGGGTAGTCAATGTCTGCACACGATACCCGGATACACCACCGCTGGTACACGTCACAAGAACACCACCAGATCCGGTTTCTCTTCCGCATGCGGTATCATCTGTCATGCTAGGAGCGTTGAATGTTAATGTGTACTGCCCTTCGGAATTGGTTGTGATGGTCCAGCTCCAACCAAGAGTGGGGATCTCAATAAGGATGGCGCCGTTCTGAATCGGATCACCAGAGCCTGTCTCGACAGCGTCACCAGAAATTAATACAGATGCTCCAGGGACAGTCATTGACGGAGAAAGGTCCATGGTAACAGTAATGGGCTGATTAACCCGTGTGTAAGTGTTAAGGGTAGCTATCAGATGGATCTCCATATTTTCATCAGACTGGTCAACCGTTGTTTTTATCATATTGCCGACCTGGGTGGAGAACCAGCTAAAGGTGGTTTCCCGTCCGATCTTGTAACACTCAAACGTCCCGGCAGGGACAGTGATCTGTTCCTGGGTGATGCATTCCACGGTCTCATCGACCCACTGGCTTCCATCAAAGGGCTGAGTAAGAAGTCCTTCAATGGAAAATGTTCCTGCGACGGTTGTTAAGCCGCTTAGTTGCCATTCCTCAAACCGCAGAGGGAAATCATAAACCTCGAGAGCAGGAGAGGAGCTCATAAACATATCCATTGTATAATCAAACGACATCCATATAACGATTACTTCTCCAAACGAATGTAACTCCGTAGTTATATCCGCCAAATCTGAGACGCGTACTTGGGATTCTCCAACAATTATCCCAGTCAGTTCTCCTTGGATATCGTTGACAACGACATCACCGGCGATGTCGCCAGAAATACTAATCGTATATGTATCATCGTTTTTCCCCACGACAGTTTGTTGAAAATTTTCGATAGAACCATAAAATGACATGTTCGGGCTTGAAAACGAAAGAGGATTAATCGTGTAGGTCCAAGAATCTCCTACCGCCCAGGTAGGGATGTCTCCTTCGCTGATACGCATAGAACCTTTGTTCGTTGTTATCATCGCTGGCGTGAGGGTGACACAAAAGATCAAAAAGCATATTCCAGTAATCACAAGACCTGCGCTTAGATTCTTTTTTGAAGTACGATATTTCATAAGAGTTCCTTCCTTTAGAGACAATAAAGGGCCGAGCCATTTAAATGTTTTCAAAAAGATAAAATTTATCGATTATCACCGAAGATTGCTCTATCGATGTTTCTTTTGTAAAAAAATGTGTCGTTTGATTTTCCAATACATGAAAAATATGAGGTTTTATTATCATGAATTTTTTTCTAAAATTTCTCCATATAAAGAATTAAATAGAGGATACCTATTATTATCACATGGAGAGGAAACACATGAATAAAAAAATCATCTCGTTAAGTATCTTCTCAGCTGTTGTCATCCTTTTAGCAGGATGTACTCCTGCTCTTGCGTCTTCAGAAAACAATATATTTGCTGTGAAAACAGAGCTTGTCAGCATCGAAGTAAACCACTACCTGGGTAGACAGACAGAGCGTCATCAACTGACTGTCACGACAGATGAAGCAGAACAAATCCGATTCTATCTTACTGAATTATATAATGCGCAACAGCGAAATGATCGTGCAGCGATTGCGACCTATGAATCGTTGTTATATGAGAAAGATCTCTTTGGAGCACGCCATCAGCGATTCTCCTCTGATATCAATGGACTCACCTTGCTGGAAAAGGAAGGGTTCTCCTCTTCGGTTCCATCCATGACTGATGAGAACATCTCCAATAGCATGTGTTATTTCAACGCGATTGGCGAAGGAGCGATGCTTTGGTGGATTGGTCTGACATTTGTACAGCAACTTGTTGATGCAATAAATAATGTGTCAAATCCCATCGGGGCTGTAATTTTATATATCATCTTATTGCCATTGATTGTTCTTACGATGTTGTTTACTGATTTGATACCGTTTCGAATCTTCTCTCCAGCTGGTGTGATAGCACTGAAAAATGGGACGGTATCTGCACGGGGGACGAATGGTTTTCAAAAACTCACTGTTGGAGAGGAATCCTACGGGGTAAATCTCAGTGGGTTTACCGGGATTACAATCAATATACCACCAATCAACAACCATAAATCATTTCTTTTTGTATCGGGGTTCGTTCTGAAAGCAGAAGGCCAATGGGTGTAGATGCTTCGAAACAGATAACGAAGAGATGCAGGGACACAAGAACCGTTTAGTGCGTGGTTATCCAGGATGCGATATCTGAGATGACTTCTTCAGCGACATGACCTTCGATCAGATATTCCGCATTGGTCGGTACTCCGGTCCCCGCTATGAAGAAATGATTCAACGACGGATAGGTCTGTAATATCACTGATGGACTTTCGTAAAAGGTTTCATTCCATTGAGCAAAATCCGTCAGTGTCACCTGATAATCTCGTTCGCCCTGAAGAATGAACAGGGGAACATCCAAGAGTCGCGCTGTCTCCACAGGATCATACGTGGCGAGATCCACCCAATATGATTTTGGTGCACCAAGAACGTCTTCGCTTTGATTCATGTCTAAATTCTTTACTTGCATCACGAGTCGTTCAAGCTCAGCAATCTCCACAGATTGATTTAAACCACTTAAGTTCGCTAGGTAGCGGGATTGTTCTAATATGAGATCCTCAAGATGGCGGGTTGGCCCTGCCATGATGACCAAACCAGTAATATGGTCATTCTGCAGAGCGATACGTGGGGTTAACATTCCTCCTAAACTATGACCCAGAACGAAAATCTTGAAAGGATCCACAAGAGAAGAGGCAACTAAGAAATTCACCCCTGCCACTGCATCTGCAATCGTTTCATCCTGCACCGTAAAATTTTCAAGTCCTGCGATCTCATCGGGATATTGCAAGGTCCGCTTCTCATAACGTAACACCACAATACCCTTTGAGGCAAGACCCCAAGCCAGATCCTTAA
>DATMWV010000132.1:0-4189 GCA_035562195.1 Thermoplasmatota archaeon | reverse complement strand
ACCAGGAAGTTATCATTACTGATTTTGTTGTTTTTTTTGGATAATTCGATAGGATGTGGTGATGGGTACCGATGGTCTTAACATCGCTGAGACTGGACAGTATTTCTGCTGTGAAAGCTCAATGGCACGTTCGAGATGTACCGGATTTAAATCTACGCCAACAAAGACGAACTCAAGATGAATTTTCGTAAACACCCGCGGGTGCTCCTCAGCACGTTGTGCCTCGATATGGATCTGAAAATCTTGCAAGGATACTTTCTTCTTTTGTAGAATCGAAAGAACGTCACAGCCAGTACAACTCCCTAATGCGAGTAGCACAAGTTCCATGGGATGTGTCGCGGCATCAGACCCTGACACTTCTTTCTTCGTGTCAATTGACACCCAATGATTGCTGTCTGCTTTTCCGATGAAGGAGCATCCTTGTATTTGTTTTACTATCGCTTTCATAGGTCTTCACAAACGTATTGCTGATATGATTCTGGTGTATAAATCCTGTCGCTCTTTCATCTTATCGGCATCCAAGTGTGTTGTCATTGTCTTTGAAAGTTCGTTCATTCTAGTGTTATAAACTTATTTTTCTTCCCTGACTTCCAAAACTAGGAAATAGAATTACTGATGAGCGGAGGGTGAAAAGATTGAAACGAAAAAAATATTTCTCATTAACAATTGGCTCTCCATATTAACAGTTATTACTTCTGATTTTCATATGTTTCAATCTTCGATAAAACCCCCAAGATCAATTTGTTAGACTACTCTTTTCATAGATGAGTTTTTATAACATCGAATTATTCTTTTTCCCATGTACTTATATCTTCAACTTCTCTGCATTTTTGTTATCGCTCCCAACATCGCTCTTCTCTATCTGAATCGTAAAAAAATACATCCAAAATCACTCGTTGTCGCACTCTTCATTTTATTTATCATTGCAGTGATATGGGATCAACTCTCAGTCCGAATTGGTCTTTGGATCTTCTCCCAAGATGAGATTGTAGGAAACCTTTTTGGATTACCAATAGAGGAATACTTGTTTTTCTTTTTCGTCCCGCTTCTCTCTATAAATATCTATCTTTTCGTAGAAGGAATTCTTTCGAAATCCAAAAAAGGTGAGTACAAATGAATGAAAACGAATTGAAAAACACTCGATATCAAAAGACATGTCAAAAATGTAAAACAGACATCGGTGGGAAACCATACTATGTCGTACAACTCGATTGCATTTATGATGGGAATTCTCTTACTTCCTGTGATAAAATCGTTGTTTGCTCAGAATGTTTTCGTACTCTTAAGTCCTGGTTGAACCTTTCTTAAAAATTCACCAAGCAGAGCATGAAACAAATTATAGGAAGTAAATTGTTGATGAGGATTTGGGAGGAAAGAATAAAAAAGATACGCTCATCAACAATTACACCTCTCTGCATTAACAATTGTTAATGCCCTATATAAATGTTTCGTTTCAGGGAGAACGAGCGAATGAGACGAGCTGAAAAAGAAATCACCAACAGGAGAGAAATCGATTCGATACTCTCAAAAGCAATCGTCTGCAGAATCAGCATCATCGACCATGAGACACCCTACATTGTCCCAATGAATTTTGGGTACAAAGACGACATTTTGTATCTCCATTCAGCACCCGAAGGGAAAAAAATCGACTTACTGAAAAGGAATCCCCGGGTCTGTTTTGAAGTCGAAAGCGACCTTGAAATCATCAATACAGGAATTCCTTGCAAGTGGTCGATGAACTATACAAGTGTGATCGGATATGGAAAAGCAAAGTTCATCACGGATATAGAACAAAAACAAAAAGCATTACACATCATCATCGACCATTACACGCCCGGATCATCGTACATTTTTCCAGAAAAAAATCTCAAAGAAGTTACTGTTATTAAAATTGAGATCAACCAGATGACTGGAAAAAAATCAGGAAACTAAAAAGCCTATGAATGTCATGTTTACGCGTTTTGAATTCCTACCATTTATTTTTTTCTCTCATGCCAGTCTCTAATCCGGAAAACATCTCAAATCCTTATTCCGGAAGAATTATATAGCTACTCCAATTAAATAACACCCTATGAAAAAAGGATTGAACTATCTCCTTGTCATCCTTGTCTTAGTAGCACTATCGATTCCAGTCATCGGAATGAATAACACCATAGATGCATCATCACGGACTCCGATTGCGTCACAGCACACTTCATATGAAACTTCCTCATGGTTACATCAAACACAGGTATTCGATATGCTTGCCTTGCCACCGAATCGTGTGAAATCTTTCCATATCACGGTCAACGGATTATGGAACGGTTTTTTTATTGAAGAAGAGAATCTCTCTGGTCCGTTTGCGATGGGACGGTATTTAGAATCATACTATTCCGGGAGAGTATATACCTCAGATGCTGATTTTGTACAAGCGCAACACGACCAAGGTTTACTTGTTCCTGGGACTATTCTTACCACACAAGGTCACCCTGCATTGCAAGGGGACCTCATTGATGAATTCGCCTGCCGAAGCGCTGATGGGGAGATGGCGACATGGGACCTCAACGCAGGGTCGTATTTTATGTGCGCACAGAATCCCAATACGATTGACTGGATGATTGTTCATGGGAAAAAAGCCATCGATGCAGGCGCCGATATGATTACCCTGGATGAGATCGAAGGAAACTGTTTGGTAGGTGTATTACAATATATCGCATCATATGTGAATTATAATGAACCTGGTTTTTGTCCCTATTGTCTTGAGGGTTTTCGCACGTTCTTGGCAAACCATTTTTCTCCAATTGAACTATCAGATTTATTTGGTATCGATGATCTTGCAAGCTATGAATTCCTGCCACGAATAGCCTCGACTATGAATCTGACATACTTCCAACGTATCAGCACTGATCCCCTCATCAAAGAATATATCAGGTTTCAAGAAGAAGGCACGTATGCTGCAAAGAAACGACTCATTACAGAGTTGCGCACCTACTCAGCATCGCAAGGGAAGGATATCTTCATTAGCGCGAATGTTTTTGCGTTAGGAACGTCACAAAGCGGCGGCTATTGGACTCGAGGACTGCAGTTCTCTGATATGGTGGATTTTTTCAGCTTTGAAAACAAGTACACCGCGCTTCCTGATCAACCATTTCCTGCACTACCAAGAAGCAAATGGGTCGCCTGGGAGAAACTCGCGCGTGCTACGACACATGCACCAGGAGTGATACTGGTAGATTCTGCCGCAATGGGTAAGATTTGGCAGAAACCATTCGGTCTGAAAAAAATAAGAAACTATCTTGCGATTCATTGTGCGGAGGCCTATGCGAACCAGGGTGCGTTTGTGAATTGGTTTGTCAAACCCTTCGACCAATCGTATCGATGGAGCGGGTGCGCGCCGATTTATAATTTCGTTCTTCAGAATCGTGACCTCTATGAGGCATCTTCATCGATTGATACCTCTCTTGGCGTACTGTATCTTTTCGGCGAAGGAATGCGGAATAATACGGATAACTATCTGGGTCTTTGTCAGATGCTTGCAGAATCCAACATCCCCTTTGATGTTGTATTTGACGGAGACGGACAGTATCTGAATGACTCCTTGACCTTGCAGGACCTTTCCATCTATCAGATGATCCTTGTCCCCTCGGTGATTAATATTACTATACAACAGGGAATGGTCGTCAAGGAATATGTGCACTCCGGAGGTGTCGCATTAGTCTTCGATCCACAAGAGCTTGGATTCCCCGCCGTGGAAGGTCCCTATGTCTACGGGAATGGCACCTTTTACTTCATGCTTGAAAAAAAACCAGCTCTTTATTATCAGACATATGATGAGACCTATCGGATCTCCGTCGGAGATGTCCTCCTCCCCTACATTGATGATCTTCTGACAATTGAGAACGCGAACCGTAAGATTGTCGGCTATCCGTATTATCAACCTGAGGAGCAACGACAGATGCTCCACCTGATCAACTATGATTGTGGTCCTCTGTTTGATATCGTCTGGCCGAAATCTAATATTGATGTTCGGTTGAAGACAATGTTACCTTCGGTCAGCAGCGTCTCTGTCTTATCCCCTGATTTTTCGGGGAGAAAAGAGATTCCGTTCACCTTCGCAGATGGGTATGTTGCTTTTTCGGTTCCAACCCTGCGTCTGTATGATGTCATCTCCATTGAAGCATAGAAGAATTATTTTTCTTCATACAAATAT
>DATMWV010000131.1:0-6672 GCA_035562195.1 Thermoplasmatota archaeon | reverse complement strand
CGATTTCCATCATGGAGCATGTCATCGATTTCATTTTTCATTCTCTGGAGTTTCTGCTCCCTGTTTTTTTCTTTTTCCATGGTTTCTTTTTCAACTTTCTGTACCAGACGTGATTCTATTTGTGTCAGTTTTTTTTGAACTTTCGAAGATACAAAACCACAATGACGAAATACGTGGTGACTATCAGCAAATAGGGGAGTATTATCCATAGAAAGAGAGACATTGGGTCAAATTCCATTCATCCACCTCATTAGGGACGATATCGTATTATCGCCTCTTAATATTTTTGGAGGTTCTCATTTCTTGAAACATGTTGAGAAAAACATTCTTCTCAGCAGGATAGAGCCTATTGATCTACACAAATTTATTGATCAGGAGTATCACAGAGAGGATGCTGTAGGTCTGGGTGATGATGATGATCCATTGTGGGTTGTGTGCTGAGATGTTGACGATCTGTTCTTTGAGGGTACTGTTTCCATGGGAGTCCATGTACTGTTTCGAGAGTGAGTGAAGTTTTTTGATTTTTGAGAGAACGTAGAAAACAGAGACAGGTATGACGAGCAGCAGCAGGCCTAAGAAGGGTCGTGGTCCATTGATCCATTCAAGCAGGTATGCTGCAGTAAAGAAGACAGCACCGATGCCGATCAGACCGATGCTTGCAACGCAGGCTTTTACTAATCCGAGGTGCACGGTCATGGTTTCTATCTGCATGGTCTTGTCCCCAAAATAGTCTCGTATCTCCGTTGGGATGATCACCCCGTAGATGGTCATGGCAAGCCCGATGAGGGCAAGCAGGAAGAAGGGTTGTAAGATAGAAGTAAAGGTGAAATATGCGAACAACACCGGGAAGATGCCTAGTACGAGGATCAAGCAGACGGGTGCAAGCCAGGAGCGTGCTTTGAGTCTGATGGGTGGTGCAGAATAAATCCAGCCTAGAGAGATACCGATGATCCACATGAGGAGTAACCAGGGGTTGTTGTTTACGTAGATGAATACAATGACCAGTGCTAGTGTGATTGCGAATTCGAGTGCGAGTAAAATTTTTATCCGTTTTTTTCCCATGGCGTCCACTGCGTCTGTGAGATTTTTCTTCCGCGGGTCTTTGAGATCAAGGTCGTAGTCTGAGAGGGTGTTGATCTGGGCGCCAATCGCTGAGCTGCCGTTGATAATGGTAAATGAAAGAACGATGAGCACGGCTAAGGTCGTCAGACTCATAGTTGGTGTTGCTCCCCAGGCGAGACCTAGAATGAGGGAGCCTAGGTTGGGCATGATGAACTCTGCTCGGGAGATCGTCCCGATTAATTTCAGGAGATGGGGCATGGGGAGCCAGAAGTTTCTAGGGGTTCATCAAATTTTCGTTTGAGAAAAGAGCATGCTTCATCCGAGATTGAAGCATTTGTCACCCCACCATCATATCAAGGAGATCTTATCTTGATATCCACGTGAGTATTATCGAAAGTCTTAAAGGACAGTTATCTGATAAAATGGAGGGTTGTCGAATGTTGAAACATGTGACGTTGGATGGTGTTCGTCTTCATCTGAAACCTGATGAGAAGAAGTTGTGGATCAATAGTAAATATGTGTTGTTTCTGAATGAGACGACATGTTTTATCCTTGAGGCGATGATCGAGAGTTGTTATGAGGTTCCCAAAGAACAGGTTCCTGAGAGAACGGTGAAGAAGATCGTTCGGAGGTATCGGGTTTCGAAGGAGAAAGCCCGTGAGGATTTCGATGCAATCGTTGGGGTCATCAATGGGTTTGCTCGGGAGGAACCTCCGTTGCATCTCATAGGGATGACCATGGTTGACCCAGGGAGTATCAAGACCCCGGGTCGAATGGATCTTTCATTGACATATCAATGCAATAATCGCTGTCCGCAGTGCTATCTGAAAGAAAATACTGATGCAAAGGGATCGCTGGAGACTGCGCAGTGGAAGACGGTACTTGATAGATTATGGGAGGTTGGGATTCCACAGGTGGTGTTCACTGGGGGAGAGTGCCTGCTTCGGGATGATCTGGTCGAGCTAGTTGAGTATAGCAAGCAGTTTACCACCGGTGTTATTACGAACGGGACGTTGCTTTCCCCGGAGCTTGCACGAAAGCTTTGTGGTGCACATCTTGATTGGATCCAGATCACGCTAGAAGCTGCCTCTGCAAGAATCCATGATGAGATCCAGGGGAGAGAGGGTGCATGGGAAGAGACTGTTGCTGGGATTAAGAATGCGGTTGCCGCTGGGTTGTCAGTGAGTGTGAATGCAACGCTTTCAAAAAAGAATGCAAAAGAGTTGAAAAAACTCATTGCTTTTGCCCGGAAACTGGATGTCCGCTACGTGTCGACGAACGCGATCATCAACGCAGGACGTGGGATTGCAGAGAAAGAGGAATCTGGGTTGGATGAAGAGAAGCTTACGAAAATCCTAAAGGAAGCTAAAGTGTACGCACAATCACATGACATCGTGTTTAACTGGTTCTTGCCAACATGCTATAAGAATGTGAATCCGGTGGCGCTTGGGTTTGGACAGCGATGTTGTTCTGCGTGTTCGGTGAATATGATGGTTGAGCCGAATGGCGATGTGATCCCCTGTCAGAGTTGGACGCAGCAGAAACTTGGTAATATCCTATCTGATCCCTGGGAACGGATCTGGGATCATCCGGTTGCTCAACAGATCAGAAATCATGGGTTTGTAGAGGAGCAATGCAAGGGCTGCGAGTATCTTGAGGTATGTCTGGGTGCCTGTCCGTTGGATCATCTGAACCAGGAAGGTGTGGTATGATGAAAGAAGGAAGGATGTTTTCAGGCTGTCTGCTCTTGTGTTTTGTCATGTTCATCTGCTGTGCTACGTCTTGTGTGAAGGCTGATACGGGGACATACACGGTTTCTTCTCAGAACGTGGATCTATGGGTTCAGACTGATGGGGACGTCATCATCCGTTATGAGATCGGGATGGTGGTGCACACAGGCAATATCCCGTGGGTGACCGTCGGGTTACCGACGTCAAATTTCGATGTCCGCTCGTCCGGTGGGGATGCGGTATCGACTGTTCCTCAGAATAGTGGCAGCTGGTCTGGTGTCTACGTGACTCTTGATAAAACCTACTATGCAAATGAACAGTTGTCGTTCTCGTTTGTGGTGCTGCAAAAAGAGTTCATCTACAAATATAACGAACAGCAGGCATCTTTGTTGTTTACCCCTTGCTGGTGGGACAATGCGGTCGTGGAACAGATGAATGTCACAATCCATCTCCCACCTGAGATCCATGGTGTGACGACGACATCTCAGCCGACCTTGTTTATGAACTCCAGCGTGGTTTGGTCGTGGAACACTATCCCTGCTGGTGAGAAGAAATCCGCTGGGATGCTCATGCCACTCTCGGTGTTTTCACATGTAGGGCCAGGGTCGGGGGTGTTTGATTCCCTCTCGGGATACAATTGGGTGCCGCTTTTCGTGGTTGTGCTGATCGGTGTTGTAGTGGTGCTTGCTGTTGTCCTGCGTCGTGGATTCCGGTCTGCATATGAGGATCCGCAGATGTATACCGGTGGTTTTCGTAAGCTGATTAAACATATCAACCTGGATTGTCCGAATGATGGTGGCAGGCTTGATCGGCGGTCATTTCATGGGACCACAATCGATTTCTGTGAGACCTGTGGCGGAAGCTATTTTGATAAAGGCGAGGTCGAAGCGTTACTGGAGGCTGGAGTCAATGAGCAGGAGTTCAACATCAAGGGGGTTGTTTCGTTCCGTGATTATTCGTCACCGGTGGGGATGTGTCCGCGGTGCGATGGGGCAATGGAGACGGTAACCCGCAGCAGTGAGCATAAGGATTATCATATCTACGTCTGCAAGGACTGTCGGGGGATCTGGATGAATAAAAACATCTTTCAAGCAATCAAAGAGAAACGCGTGGAGCAGGATGAACAGCAGCAGAAGAAATTAGTCGCCGCTGGTGAGAAGAAGACCGAGGTGAAGAAGGCGTACTATGCACCGAGCTGGTGGTGGTTTTATCCGTACATCTTCTATCCAACTCGGTATCATAAGGATCTTGCCCCGGTTGTGCCGGTGCAGCATTCGTGTGCGTGTGTCTCCTGTGCCTGTGTGTCGAGTTGTGCGTGTGCCTGTGCGTGCGCTGGTGGTGGTGCCGCAGGGTGCGCGCCGAAAGACACGATGCATCCGCAGATTTCTTTTCAGTTAAAAGTAAGAAAAAGGTAAAAGACGTCTTATTTCATGACGACAGCAAAGACCAGGAGGAGAAACACGTTTACTGTTTCTTCGGCGGTGATTCCATCATCTGCTGTTACTGACACGGTGACTGACTTTTTTCCAAGACCGAACACGAATGGGCGTAAGGTGAATTGTTCGCCGATGCGAATTTCCTCAATAGTTCCTGTTAATTGAGCAGGAAAGACGAATCCTCCTTCATACACAATCTTCCAGGTAACGTTGGTGACATCAATGGTACCAGAATTATTAATGATCGCTGTGAATCCCAGGCCACGTTTAATTTCGATATCAAGTCCAGGTCCAGAGATCGTCATTTGAAGTGGTGTTGACCAGCTGCCCTCCAGACCATAACTGTCTTTTGCCCTGGCTTTAATCCCATAGGTCCCTTGCAGTGTCCAGCTATGACTGAACGTTTGAGGCACCCCGGAGGCGTAGGGGCCGACCCATCCACTGTTGCTGCCGTCATCCCAGTCAATATAATAAAAGACATCATCGCCATCACTGTCGATGGCATTAACCGTGTAATTATATAAAACGTCATTTATCCCCTGCGACGGGCCTGAAACAGTTGGAGCGGCAGGTGGGTTATTTTGACTGCTACCGTTTGTATGCCCGACGAGGGCTACATGGAAGGCGACCAGATTGGTCTGTCCGGAGATGCCCAGGGCAGAGCGCAGTCCGTTTTGGTCTGAGATGACGGATACCACATTTCCACTCATGTTCAATGCAGTAGCCTCCAGGAGAATGTTATGGACAATAGCACCAGACTCATACCACCACCATAACAGGTAGTTTTGACTTCCCACGTTCTTATCCCAGAACGGGATGATGATCCAGGGTGCCGAGGTCACTGAGATGTTGCCGGGTTCAACAGCGTTTCGAATCAGTTCACGTTTATCACCAGAAACTATTAATGAAATTGAGTGGGTAGATGGTGTATACTGGTATACGCCGCTTTGGTTTGCCGCATAAATCTTAAACGGGTAGATGTTGATCGCGCTGGGAAGGGTACGATGCCGCTTGTTGTTGATATCATCATAAAGGTAAGAAGTACCGTAGGATGACCAGAGGATCTGAGACTCCTCAAGCAGTGTGAGTTCTGTGTTGTTCCATTCGTTGACGATCTGTCTGGTGTTGACCGCATCAGCCAGCGTCAGTGAGTTGTTGACTACATTTGGTAGATTTGATTGCGGCAGAGGATTGTAATAAAAATCATACGCGGTCGGTGGATGACCCAGATGCATGATGATCTCTGGTTTTTCATTGGAGGGAAGATCAAGTTCGTAGAGATCGTTGACACTCATCCCTGTCGTGAGTGTTGCTAATTCCAGGGCGTTTGCATCGAAATACACGTTCTGAGCAATCATCCCGATCTCAGCCATGCCTGCTTTCTCATCAGAGGCGATGCTTTGGTTCCAGACCAGGCCAAACTTGATCGGAGCACCTGTGTTCTGACCGATATAGAGGTAATTGCCGGTTTTCCAGAGCTGTAAGGAATGGTTAACGGCTCGGTAGATATAGGTTGCGTCGCTGCGAATCACATACAGGGTCGTTGAATACGTCCCGTTCGGACTATAAATCGTTCGCCCGCCATTGGGTGTCACCCCGTATGCTGCCCATAGGATTGTGGATAAGTCTTCCTCCGTCACGGGTGCGGATGGAAAACCATTATGGAATGACATCCTCCGACAGATTGATTGTTCCAGCAGCATACCAACAGGTAAGGGATCTGGGAGCGTAATCCAATCATCGACCCGAGTTGTCACCTCTTCGGTTGTTACAAGACTGAGTCGCGCGGTGAGTGGTTCGACAGCAGCGATGATGAACAGCACGCAGAAGATAATTCCTATCAATTTCTTTCTCATGACGTTTCCCCTTATTGAATGCTATGCACATGGTTTATATAAAATTACGGTCACAAGGATATAAATAAGAAGATATTTCTTTCGGTTAATCTATGATGATTTCCTTTCTTAATAGAAGATCAGTGATTTTTATCTTTTTTCCATTCGGTAACAGTTCTAATGGCGGTTGTATCCCCTGTTCATAGAGTTTATAATTCGCACATTGAACATGTTTTCCTTCAACGGTGCAATATGTGACGACAATGTTTCGAAAAAGCCTCATGGTTTTATCATCTTCAACAAAATATTTTAACAGCGGAGGGACGCCTTTTATTGCGTCCAACGCACAGCGTTCCAGGTATTTACAGTTAAATTTTTTTTGTAACACATTGAAGATGAGACAGTTGGTATGGTTCTCTGATTGGCAGGTCTCAAAACTCGTATAATTTCTAATATGAGGAAAACGGGTGATACACAGTCTGGTAAAATCCTCATAGTACGGGCAACTCATGCATTCCATCCTTTTTTTTATTACGTATTTCGAATCGTTCTTTTCTTTAAAAACATACCCTTTTTTCATCTTATGAAAGACTTGTTGCCATTCTGTGA
>DATMWV010000130.1:0-3566 GCA_035562195.1 Thermoplasmatota archaeon | reverse complement strand
TACTGGAAGGGTCCTTGATGCGGTTTCTGCTTTGTTAGGTTTCTGTGATGAGCGAACCTATGATGGACGACCTGCGATGATTCTAGAAAGCAAGGCGACAACACCATTAGAATTCGACCCTGTTTTTTCTCAGGAAAATGGAAAAACAATACTTTTAACAACCCCATTGTTTGATTTTTTATATCACAACAAAGCAGAGAAAGGGAATCTTGCAGCAACTGCTCAGATGTACATCGCCAAAGGGCTTTTTATGATCGCAGAAAAAGCATCAAAAAAGGAAGACATCCCGATTGTCTTTTCAGGAGGCGTTGCGTATAACAGAATGATTTCTGGCTTTTTGCTCCAACGAAATGTCCTTTTCAATAGAGAAGTACCCTCGGGAGATGGTGGTATCTGTTATGGGCAAGCATATTTAGCGAACGTGGACAAGGATAGATACTATTAGAGTAATTTCTTTTTCATTATTTTTTTGAGATTTTATCGTGTTATCCTTCTATTTTTGTTATTGCCAATTGTCCGTGTTTTACGCCTTTTAATGCTTTGATATTTTCTGAAAATTTTCTCACACGACTCAATTGACCTCGTATGACAACGATTTCGAGGCAGGTGCGATCGTCAACATGAATGTGGGTCGTGAAGGTTATTTCCTGGTGGTGATGGTGTTGAAGGTGTAGTAATTTGTTGGTGATGTTTCCTATCTCATGATCATAGATGATGGTAAGTGTTCCTATGACATTACAATCTTCATCTTTCATTTCTGATTCAATGATTTCTTTTCGTATGAGATCTCGTATGGCTTCTGAACGATTTGTATATCCTCTTTTTTTTAATAATGAATCAAATTTGTTAAGGAGTTTTGGTTCAAATGATACTCCCACTCGTTCTATTGGCATCGTAGCACTTCCATGACAAAATCGTATTACTATTATAAGAAAGCTGCTGCAGAAAAATCTTGTTTCTCCTCTATTTGAATGACGTTCCAAACAATGTTGTACTAATTTATAAGCATTTTACTGAAGTGAGTAGCACGAATTATTAATTCTTGTTACCATAATTTTTATATATCGTTGATTGTATTAAGGTGAACCAACTTAAAAAATTCTTACGAGGCATAAGACATGTGGCTAATCACAACACTTCTTGCAGCGATCGGCGCAACAATTCTTTGGTATGTTGCACCTAAGAGATATAAGTTGGATCTGCTTAGCCTAATGCTCTGGGGAGCATCATTAATGATACTTGTTGATCATATTTTAGGTTATGATGGGGGATCATTCGTTGAAATGGAAACGGACGGTCTCATTAATAATAGCATTCTACTCGGCATCGTTATGTTAATACCTGTGTTCCTTATTTGGATAGCAATAATAATCATTAAAAAACCAAAACAAAATATTGAAAGGAGGTAAAAAAATGGCATGTTTTATAGCACCAATGGCAACAGGAATCATCACAACTGTATTTAGGAAAAAAATCCCAGCAGCCCTTAAAATAGGCTGGTTGAATATCATGCTATGGGGTGGAGTAGCAATGCTTGCAATCGAACATATCGCACATGGTGAAGTTGTGTTCTATCCACCATTCCTGACTGCGATGCAGAACCCTGCTGATATCCCAGTTATGCTACAAGAGTTAGCAACGGTAGGCGGAACAATGACAATTGCTATTGTTCTCATATGGGCTATCTTAGTTGTAATCTCAACAAGAATACCACAACAATCAAAGCAAGTTGAATAAATTAATCACTCCACCTTATCTTTTCTTTTTTTTTATATGATTGTTAGAGGAGAACCGTATGGAAAATCAGATAAATTTTTTTCCTCCTTATCAAATCTATGTAAATAATTATTAATAGCGGATAGTAAATCCATAGTAACTCACGGGTCTTACCTATCAGTAATAAAAATGGAGGTTTTCCCTCCTTATATGACGAATAAAAAGAAGCGAAGATCATGGAAGACAACGCGCCACAACAAAGTATATTGCGAAGAATTTCAACAAAAATTATTGGCCGCCCCCGCAATATCAACGACCCTTCCATTTTTCATAAATTATCCTTAATCGCATTACTTTCATGGATCGGTCTTGGGGCGGACGGTCTTTCATCCTCCTCATACGGTCCTGAAGAAGCTTTTAAAGCAATAGCAGGCCACACCTATCTAGCAATTTTTTTAGCCATCGCAACCGCAATTACTGTATTTGTTATATCGTATACCTACTCAAAAATCATCGAACAGTTTCCGCATGGTGGCGGAGGATACATCGTTGCAACCCACACAATAGGAAAAAGTGCAGGAGTTGTTTCAGGATCAGCATTGCTTATCGATTACATCCTAACAATCACAGTCTCAATCGCCGCTTGCGGAGACGCTATCTTTAGCTTTTTACCTCTAGAATACCATCAATATAGTCTTTTATTCAAAATTTCTTTGATTTTTATTTTAATTCTTTTAAATCTTCGAGGCATAAAAGAATCAGTCACCATCCTTGCCCCTATCTTTCTCCTTTTTATTATCACTCATGTCTTACTTCTTGGGTATGGTCTTTTCAGTCAAGCATCGGCAATTGGATCACATGTTAATCAATTTTCAACAGGGTTAAGCGGGGATTTTCAAATGATTGGAATTCTTGGAATCCTTGCGATTTTCCTTCGGGCTTTCTCATTAGGAGGCGGAACCTATACTGGAATCGAAGCGGTCTCCAATGGTCTTCCCGTGATGAGAGAACCGAAAGTAAAAACCGGGAAGCGCACCATGATGTATATGGCAGTGTCACTTTCTCTTGTTGCCGGAGTTCTTTTTATCTGTTATTACCTCCTTGATATTCAACCTGTTCCTGGTCAGACATTAAATGCTGTTCTTGCAACAAGTCTTTTTGGTGGATGGCCCGCAGGAATTTTTATTGCAGCTGTCATTATCTTCTCTGAAGGTTTACTTTTGTTTGTGGCTGCACAGACCGGTTTTATTGATGGACCACGAGTCATGGCAAATATGGCAGTCGACTTATGGTTTCCAAAAAAATTCTCAGCACTATCAGAACGACTGACGATGCGAAATGGTGTGCTAGTGATGGGGATTGCCGCTCTTTTATTGATGATCGGTACTAATGGTTCAATTTCTTTTCTAGTGATCATGTACGCCATAAATGTGTTTCTGACATTCTCACTCTCGCAAGCAGGGATGGCAAAATTCACTGTAAAAAATAGAACAAAGAAAGAGCATTGGATACGATATCTCCTCATCTTCATTATCGGTTTTGTTCTCTGTTTCACCATCCTGATTGTCACCGTATACGAAAAATTAGGGGAAGGTGGTTGGCTGACATTAATCATTACGTTAGCTGTCATCATTATTTGTTATTTGATCCGTGGTCATTATCATAAGATCAAAAAAGCTATGAAGAAATTCGATGAAGTTTTACTTCTATCAAGCATCCATCTTGTTGGACATCCAAATACAAAACCAGTCAACCCAAAACATATGACTGCGGTCATTCTCGTCACTGGATATAGTGGCTACGGCGTCAATACATTTTTATCATTAATCCGGAGTTTTCCTGGTTTATAT
>DATMWV010000129.1:0-4750 GCA_035562195.1 Thermoplasmatota archaeon | reverse complement strand
TCAGAACGCAAAGGACAATGTTCATTTTGCAGGAATAGAAATTTCAAATGCAGAGAATGCACTTGTCCTGGGAAATATCATCCAGGATAATGGACAACTTGGAATCTACCTTGAAGGACCTGATAGCTCAGGGACAACGATCACCATGAACACGATTCAGAATAATTCCTATGGGATATATCTCTTTGACTCCCCAAAAACCCTTATTTTAGCAAACACTATTAGCGGCAATGGCGAAGGAGTATATGTTGTCGGATCGTTTACATCCCAGATAATAAACAACACCGTGTCTAACCGCGGACTTGGTATCCATGTGGAAAACACCTACAGCCTGTTTGTCTCAGGTAATAGGATTATGAACAACTCCAAAGGAGTCTATGTGTTCAACTCATCAAATGTCACTTTCAACGCAAACACCATTGGATGGAATCAATGGTACGGTCTCTGGATAAAATATTCCTCATACAACATGGTCGATGGGAACACGATTTCTAATAATGTCGATGTCGGCTTGTTCCTTGAATCCTCCTTTGACATCACCGTTAGAAATAATACGTTTTGGGATAATGATAATGGCGTGTATCTGAAGGATTCCGCAGGGAATTTGATACAAAACAATAATCTCCGAAACTACAAAATGAACGCATGCTTCGTTTTCCACACACTCGTCCATCGACGGAACATTTGGAAGCAAAACTATTGGGAACGTCCACGGATGATGCCCTACCCGATTCTGGGTAACATTAAATTGGAGAAAATCACACTCTCATGGGTTAATATCGATTGGACTCCTCTAGGTAAACCTCCTCAAACAAATCAAGCAAAGAAACTCAGCTCTATGGCAACTATCTTGTATGTCGGTGGAAATGGTCCTAACAATTATAGTTCCATTCAGAACGCTATCAATGATGCACAACAGAATGATACCATCTATGTCTTCAACAGAACGTATTATGAAGCTGTCAAAATCGATAAAGCTCTTTTCCTAACCGGTGAGAATAAAACAACAACAATTCTTGAAGGAAATGGAACCAGAGATATCATCACAATACTCGCTGATTATGTTCACGTGAGTCGGTTTACCATCCAAAACGGTCATTACAATATCCTTGTGAATCATTCATCCAACGCAAACATCTCAGGAAATATCATTTATAGTGGATTACATGGTGTGTCGGTACAGAATGGTTGTCGTTTTGTGACCATTTCTAAAAACTCATTTCAAGAAAATGTGTATGGTGTGCGGATATTTTCAAGCACGGATACAACGATATCGTATAATTCAATACGGAGCTTCAAGATCAATGCTTTCTACTATGGGACCG
This sequence comes from Thermoplasmatota archaeon, assembly GCA_035562195.1. GTDB lineage: Archaea > Thermoplasmatota > E2 > DHVEG-1 > DHVEG-1 > SM1-50. The sequence goes on along the minus strand of DATMWV010000129.1, from coordinate 3,425 downwards.
CTCTTGTTCATGGACACCATCATTGGTATCAAAACTACTGGGGTACACCCCGAAACCTCCCCTATATCATCCCTGGTAAGATCCGATTGGGGAACTTTTCTCTTATTTGGCTAAATGTAGACTGGTATCCATATAACACCCCTTATTTGGAGAATTCCTTAGATAAGTATAAATACCATAAGCAAGATTTAAATAAGATTTTGGAGGATGAAATATGAAAATCAGTGGAAAAAAAATATTTGGAGCCGGTATTTTGTTCATATTGATCATTTCAACCGTAGGGTCTATCGGGGTGACACCTAAGAATGATGATCCTCAGCCTCTTGGCATTTTAGAGTATGAGCCAAGGTCCCATGATTTTGGGGAAATGTTCGAAGGAGAAATCAACGACACTATTTTCGATATATGGACAAGCGGAGGATGTTGTGAACTTTCATTTGACTTAACCTGGGAGTGCCCATGGATCGATGCATTTCCGACAAGCGGTGTTTCAAACGGAGAACATGTACCAATCACAGTCACCATCAATACCGTAGGCATGGACAGCGGAGCCTATAATTGCACGATAGTTATCACGACAAATGTGAGTATGACCGGGTACTTCAACGTCACGGTTGTCATCATCGGACATACCTATCCAACCTTAGCATTCTACCCACAGTCACATTACTTTGGGATTTTAATGGAAGGTGTGACTGAGGAGACAACTTTTGATATCTGGAACAGCGGCACAGGAACTGTTACCTATTCATTATCATGGGATGAAAGCTGGGTGACAGTAACCCCAACGAGTGGTTCTTCCACCGGTGAACACGATCAGATATCTGTCACCATTGATACAACAGGTCTTCCCTTGGGTACCACTCAGGAATGTGACATCAATATCGAATCCAACGCGGGAAACAAAGTATTCGTTCTCTGGGTAATAATTGGAACAACACCCAAGATTGAAATAGAAAATATCACTGGGGGATTATTCCGAATAAATGCAATTATTACAAATACTGGTACAGCGAATGCTACCGGCATCGAATGGAGAATCACCCTAAGTGGAAACGGTCTCGTCCTCCTTGGAAAGGAGACAACGGGAAAAATACCGGGTCTGCGTATCGGTGAAGAACGGAAACTCTCATCTGGATTAATCCTTGGGTTTGGTGATGTGGAAATAACAGTCAGTCTCCAAAATGCTGAAGCTTTACCTATCGTTGAAAAAACAACAGCAAAGCTCTATCTGTTCTACATCAAAATGTAACGCCTCATATAACGAAGGGAATTTTTTTTCCCTCATCTTTTTTTTCTTTGATACGATAGTGATAACCAAAACACTTTTAGCCCCATAGGGAGTATCTGTCTTGTACATGACCCAATTACGAATCATCTTTCTAGGGACTGGTGGAAGCTGGCCAACCGTGAAAAGGAATGTATCGTCTATAGCGGTGAAAAGAGGCAGTGAAATCATCGTATTTGACTGCGGGGAAGGAACCCAACGACAGTTCCAGCAATCCAATTTGAGCTATATGCAGATATCAAAGATCTTCATCACCCATTTTCATGGTGACCATTTTCTTGGGATCCCTGGTTTGATTCAAACGATGCAATTGAATGATCGAGAGAAGCCACTGCACATTTACGGTCCGAAAGGCATAGTAGAGCTTACCAATCAGCTATTGACACTTGGATATTTCCGTCCATCCTACCGAATTATATCCCATGAGGTCACCGATGGGCAGGAGATAAAATTTGAAGATTACAGTATTTCAGCGTTGAAAGTCAACCATAATGTACCTGCTCTTGCCTATTGTGTCAAAGAGTTTCAACGTCCAGGGAAGTTTAACAAAGCCAAGGCGTTAAAAATGGGGATTCCCGAAGGACCGTTATTTAGTAAATTACAAAAAGGGCTAACCATCGCGCTTGCGAATGGAGAGAAAGTCACACCAGACATGATACTAGGACCTTCAAGGAAAGGCAGGAAGATAGTGATTTCTGGTGACACCAAACCATGTGATCAGATGATCGGATTTTCAGAGGATGCTGATATCCTCATTCATGAGGGCACCTTTGATACAAGACTTCAGGATATCGCAAAGGAGTATGGGCATACGACAGCGGCTCAAGCAGCAGAGATAGCGAAAAAAGCAGGTGTCGAAAAACTGTTTTTGGTACATATCAGTCCCCGCTATCTTGATTTTCATGTACTTGAGGACGAAGCACGCAGTGTGTTTCCACATTCGTACGTCCCAAAGGATTTTCAGGAAGTTGAAGTGAAGTTAAAAAAATAAATCAAGGGATAATGCTTTCTTCATTCATTATGTGGTTTTGCAAAGAAGGTTGTCGCAATATTATAAAGATCCATATCAACAGTCCTGAGTTTTGTGACAGATTCTGTCAGATCGACAGGAACGATTTTATAGCCTCGTAAGGCGACCATCTTCCCAAAATGCCCTTCTTTTACCAGTTCAACAGCAACCACGCCATATCGTGTCGCAAGAACCCGGTCGTATGCCGTAGGGGATCCACCGCGTTGCACGTGTCCAAGGACAGTGAACCGTGTCTCCACACCAAGTCGTTTCTCGATTTCCTTTGCAAGACGCTGCCCGATACCACCGAGACGCACATGGCCAAACTCATCTTTTTCTTCAGATAATGTCTCAAAATGATCGTTATCGATTGGTTTTGCTCCTTCGGAGGCGACAACGATGCTGAATCTTTTCCCACTGTCATGTCGTGCTTTGAGGTTCTTACAGACATCCTCGATATGGAAAGGGATTTCAGGGATTAATATTTCATCTGCCCCACCAGCAATCCCTGAGACTGTCGCGATCCATCCTGCATGTCGTCCCATCACCTCAAGCACCATGATCCGATGATGAGATTCTGCGGTGGTATGAAGACGGTCTATCGCATCAGTAACTATTGAGACTGCGGTGTCAAACCCAAACGTGTAATCTGTTCCTGAGATGTCATTATCAATCGTCTTTGGAACACCAACTACTGGAACTCCCATTTTATGTAATTTCAAGGCAACTCCAAGAGTATCTTCTCCACCAATAGCAATGAGAGCATCAATTTTGAATTTCTTCATATTTGCCAGAAGTTTATCAACATTTTTCTGATCCTTAAAAGGGTTCGTCCGAGACGTCCCAAGGATCGTACCACCCTTTGGTAAAATCCCAGAGATATGCTGATTGGTAAGTGGGAGGATGTTCCCTTCGATAAGGCCTTTCCATCCATCTAAAATTCCAATGACTTCCCAATGATATTTCAATGATTTTTTAACCACTGCACGAATAACTGCGTTTAGTCCTGGACAATCACCGCCACCGGTTAAGATACCGATTTTTTTCATGCTTCCCCCTCGATGATATCGTGTTGAAATTCCTTATCTTTCAACTCTTTAATAATGTATGGTTTTTTATTTCATATAC